>NZ_DAORXT010000055.1:0-19941 GCF_035371925.1 Acetivibrio sp.
CCTATGTCGTTGAGAATTCCTTTTGCTTCATTTGTTGGCATGCTGAATCTCTGGCTTAGATATCTCAAAGAAGCAGCAAGCTCTCCATCAGGTCCTCCGTATTGGGAAATAATATACTTTGCCATCTTGGGATTTGGTGTTTTGATTCTTATAGGATATTCCAGTTTCTTTTCATAAACCCACATTTTTTTACCTCCTCGGACAAACATCGAAATATATAAAATCAAATTCTATCAGCAAGGCTATTCCCACGGCCATGGGCTGTTTATCCACTGCCACGGGCATTTATAGGGAGTGCTTTGGGCAGTTAACGGGCCATACAATCTCTCGTACTCGTTTCTGAGCATTCTTGCTCTTTGAGCACAGTTGTAAAAGAGCATTATTGTGTTCTGATCATAGGGATGTGTATTTAAATACAGGTTTAAATCGATAAGGGTAAAATCGGCGGCCATTACTTCTTTTAGCAGTTTAGCTTGATTCGGATTCATGCTTTCACCTCCTTAGGCGTCTACAGTGTATTCAGGGTCCGTTCCATAAGGACTGTATAGTTCGGGAAATATTGTTCCTGCATTCAGACCCTTCATGGGCGGAAATATACAGCCTATGCATTGAAATGGAACGTAGGCGTGGGCCAGCTTCATTGGCATGCAATGAATTTTCACATTATGGCTCATGCCTTGAGTGGAGCAGGGCTGCATCATGCCTTGACTGTGTGCAGGCTGAAGCATACCGGTGTTGCAATTCTGATATTCCATCATCTTGATTCCCTCCAAAACAGCAATTTTACAGTAGAGTATTTTATTAACATAATATTCCGATAAGAAGCAAAAAGTTCTTTGATATTCTAATTAATAGAAAGGTTATAATATTTATTGAAAAATTTTTATATTCATTCTTTACAGTATCTAGTCAGTGTGTTAGAATGTTTGAGGGAAATATAACTATGTGCTCGGTTTAGGGTAACTCCGACCCTTTACTTAGCCATAGGGATTTAAAAAAAGGAGGATATTTTATTATGCAAAAGGAAACTAAACAAGAGATAATCAACAATTTCAGGTTACATGAGTCAGATACCGGTTCACCGGAAGTGCAGATTGCTCTTCTTACAGAGAGAATCAATCATCTTAATGAGCATTTGAAGATTCACAAAAAAGACCATCATTCAAGAAGAGGACTTCTCAAAATGGTTGGGCAAAGAAGAGGTTTGTTGAACTATCTCATGAAGATTGACATCGAAAGATATCGTGCGATTGTCGAAAAGTTAAATCTTAGAAAATAATAAAAAAGGCGGAGTAATCCGCTTTTTTGTATTATTTGTGCACAAATATAATAAATACAATGCATAAAAATCAGGAATAATAAAAAGTAAACTGAAAAATAAAATGATTAATAAACTGCAGACGGTAGAAGGTAGATTGTGCTGCAAAAGCAGAAAATGAGCTTTTGCTGTAGAATCTACATCCTACAGTCTGTGGTTTAACTAATAAGAGGAGGATTGTATAATGCATAGGACTTTCAGCATGGAGCTAGCAGGAAGAAAACTTATTATCGAAACCGGTAAGCTTGCTCAACTGGCAAATGGTTCAGTATTGGTTAGATATGGTGATACTGTTGTATTGTCAACAGCTACTGCTTCAGCAGCACCAAGAGAAGGAATTGACTTCTTTCCTTTGAGTGTGGATTATGAAGAAAGATTGTATGCTGTAGGGAAAATTCCCGGAGGTTTTATAAAAAGAGAAGGTAAGCCGTCAGAAAAGGCGATACTTACATCCAGAGTTATTGACAGGCCATTAAGACCTTTATTTCCCAAGGATTTGAGGAATGACGTGGCGATTGTAAATACGGTGTTGTCCGTTGACCAGGACAACTCTCCTGAAATTGCCGCTTTACTGGGATCTTCCATAGCTTTGTCAATTTCAGACATACCGTTTAACGGTCCTGTAGGAGGAGTTATACTGGGGCTTATTGACGGTGAGGTAATTATAAATCCCACTGAAAAACAGAGAGAAGTAAGCCAGATGTATATTACTTTGGCAGGTACAAGGGATAAAATTGTCATGATAGAAGCAGGAGCAAATGAGGTTCCTGATGAAGTTATTTTGGATGCTATCAAAAAAGGCCATGATGAGATAAAGAAAATTGTTGAATTTATAGACGGAATTGTAAAGGAAATTGGAAAACCTAAATTTGAATATGAGTCTGCGGAAGTTCCAGAGGAAATATTCAATGCTGTCAAGGAATATGCCTATAGCAAAATGAGGGAAGCTGTACTTGCTGTGGACAAGCAGGTACGAGACAAAAATATCGAGGAGCTCACAAAAGAAATAACAGAGCATTTTGCAGAAACATTCCCTGAAATGGAAGCGGCCATCAAAGAAGCAATATATAAGCTTGAAAAGAAAGTTGTAAGGGAATATATTTTAGAAGAGGGCAGAAGAGTTGACGGCAGAAGACTTGACGAAATAAGACCTCTTTCGGCTGAAGTCGGGTTGCTCCCGAGAGTTCATGGTTCAGGTCTTTTTACGAGAGGACAGACTCAGGTGCTTTCAAGTGTTACCTTGGGTGCCATGGGTGATGTTCAGATACTGGATGGTATTGACCCTGAAGAAACAAAAAGATATATGCATCACTACAACTTCCCCGGATACAGCGTTGGTGAAGCAAAGAGTTCAAGAGGTCCGGGAAGAAGGGAAATCGGGCACGGAGCTCTTGCAGAAAGGGCATTGGAGCCTGTGATTCCAAGTGAAGAAGAGTTCCCTTACACAATAAGGGTTGTATCCGAAGTGCTTATGTCCAACGGTTCCACATCTCAAGGAAGTGTTTGTGGAAGTACTCTGGCGCTTATGGACGCAGGTGTGCCTATTAAAAAGCCTGTTGCAGGAATTTCTGCCGGTTTGGTTGTTGACGAAAATAATCCGGACAGGTTTGTGACTTTTATGGATATTCAGGGTATAGAGGATTTCTTTGGAGATATGGACTTTAAGGTTGCAGGAACAAAGGATGGAATAACTGCAATTCAGGTTGATATAAAGGTGGACGGGCTTACAGAGGAAATTATCAAGCAGGCATTTGAGCTTACAAGAAAAGGACGTTTGCACATTATTGACAATGTGTTGTTAAAGGCTATCTCGGAGCCAAGGAAAGAACTGTCCAAGTATGCACCAAAGATTATTTCAACCACAATAAATCCTGATAAAATCAGAGAAGTAATAGGTCCTGGCGGTAAAATGATAAACAAGATAATTGACGAAACCGGAGTAAAAATAGACATTAATGACGACGGTAGGGTTTATATATTCAGTTCCGATTCCGAAGCCGGTAAAAGGGCTCTTAGCATGATAGAGGGAATAGCTAAGGAGATTGAACCGGGTCAGGTATTTATGGGAAGGGTTATCAGAGTTACATCCTTTGGTGCTTTTGTGGAGTTCCTTCCCGGAAAAGAAGGCCTTGTTCATATCAGCAAGCTGGATAAGAAAAGAGTTGAAAAGGTTGAGGATATAGTAAAAGTTGGAGACCAGATACTTGTCAAGGTTGTGGAAATTGACAAGCAAGGGCGTATAAATCTTTCAAGGAAGGATGCAATGGATAGCGAAGGGGACAAGTAATATAGCTTACCCTTTACGGAGATTTTCAGGGATATATTTTATTTATAAGAGTAAGGCGTGAATTTCATTTTATTTGCGCCTTACTTAATTTCATATAGCAGACATGGAGGTTGTATGTATAAACGTATAAAGTTGGAAAATGGAGTTAGGATAGTTTGTGAGAACATCCCTTATCTTAGATCTGTTTCTATCGGTATCTGGGTCGGAACCGGTTCAAGGAATGAAAGTTTATCCAACAACGGAATATCTCACTTCATTGAACATATGCTTTTTAAAGGGACTGATAACAGGAGTGCCCGAGAAATTGCCGACAGCATTGACAGTATTGGAGGTCAACTTAACGCGTTTACAGGAAAGGAATGTACATGCTATTATACAAAGACTCTTGATTCCCATGCCGATATAGCCTTGGACGTTCTTTCGGATATGTTTTTTAATTCGAGGTTTGACGAAAAGGATATAGACATTGAAAAGAAAGTCATTATGGAAGAGATTGGGATGTATGAGGATTCCCCGGAGGAGCTGGTGCATGATATCCTGTCCGAAACCGTATGGGAGGACAATTCCCTTGGCTTTCCCATTTTAGGAACGCGGGAAACCCTTTTTGGCATTAACAAGGATAAAATAAAAGCCTATATGAAGGACAGATATTTTCCACAGAATACAGTTATAGCTGTGGCCGGGAATTTTAAAGAGGATAAAATAATTGATACTATAAAGCAGAAATTCGGCGGATGGAATGACAGCGGCAAAAATGGCAAAGACATTAAAAATGCAGAGTTTAAGGTGAATTCTAAAATCAAGGTGAAGGATACGGAGCAAATACACATATGTTTGGGATTTGAAGGAATTCCGCACGGAAGTGATGAGTTGTATCCGCTGCTTGCCGTAAACAATGTGCTGGGCGGCGGAATGAGTTCGAGGATGTTCCAGAAAATCAGGGAAGAGAAGGGTTTGGTGTATTCCATATATTCATATCCGTCATCCTATAGAAATGCCGGTCTGTTTACGATATATGCCGGAATGAATGCGGAGCATTTGGAAAGGGTTGTGGACCTTATAGTAAAAGAAATAAAAATTCTTTTAAAAGAAGGTCTTTCAAAGGATGAACTTGAAAAATCGAAAGAACAGCTTAAGGGAAATTATATACTTGGACTTGAGAGTACCAGCAGCAGGATGAACAGCATAGGAAAGTCAGAGGTGCTCATGGATAATATCTATACTCCGGATGAAATACTAAAGAAGATTGATGCGGTAAATCTGGAAAGTGTCGAACAAATTATAAAGCGAATTTTTCGCTTGGATAGAATGAGTTTTTCCATAGTGGGCAACATAAAAAAGGAAACAGACATTAGAAGAATAATAAATCCTTAAGTACCAAAAGGCCTTGATACCAAAATTAATTGGTTTCGAGGCTTTTTTGCTTGAAGCTCAAAGCTAAATTGCAATTATACAAGCACTTATAATCTCAAATGTACATAAGATATACTAAGTCACCATAAGTCGGTCTATAATACAAGAATATTATTTAAACTTTTCTAACGGGACTTGAATTTCTTGCAATCAGGAGGAGGTAATATAGTGAAGAATAAGAAGTTTACAATCATTGGTGGTGATCTTAGAAGTGTTAAGTTAGCTGAGTTGATTGCCTCGGAAGGAAATAAGGTTAACATATATGGGTTTAAAAATGCAAACTTTGAAATAGGAATTGAAGAAAGTGAAGAGCTTGACCTAGCTATTGGGGAAGCGGATGTAATAGTAGGTCCGACCCCATGTTCAACAGATAATGAAACTATTAATACACCTTTTCATCCTCAAAGAATTTTCATAAAAGACGTATTTAAAAAGATGAAAAAAAGCCAGTTGTTTATCGCGGGAAGAATCACTGAAAAGATTGCTCAACTTGCAGATGTCTACAACGTATATTCAATAGATTTGCTCGAAAGAGAAGAAATGGCGGTTTTAAATGCCATTCCCACTGCAGAAGGGGCAATTCAAATTGCTATGGAAGAAATGCCTATAACTCTTCATGGAAGCAATGCACTGATTTTGGGATTCGGAAGAATCGGAAAGACACTTGCGAAAATGCTTAACGGTATCGGAAGCAATGTATATGTTGAGGCGAGAAAGTATTCAGACCTGGCTTGGATTGAAAGTTACGGATACAAACCGGTTTTCATAAGTGAACTGGACGACTACATACAAAGAGCAAATGTTATTTTTAATACCATCCCCAGCATTGTACTAGATGAAAGTTTGCTCAAAAAAGTGAACAAAGATTGTATTTTGATAGACCTTGCTTCCAAGCCTGGTGGAATTGATTTCGAAAAAGCAAAAGAGATGGGCTTAAAAACAATATGGGCTCTTTCTCTTCCGGGAAAAGTAGCGCCAGTGACAGCAGCCAGATTTATTAGAGACACTATCAGCAATATTATTGATGAGTTGGGGGTATAGAAGATGTTACTGGAGGGGATTAAAGTCGGATTTGGACTTACCGGTTCCTTTTGCACCATAGACAAAGTGATGCCCGAGATTGAAAAGCTTGTAAGCAACGGTGCAAAGGTTTTTCCGATAATGTCGGGTTCGGTAAGCAAATTTGATACAAGGTTTGGAAGAGCGGAGGATTTAAGGCTTAAACTTGAAGGAATTACAGGAAATAGAGTTATAGATAGCATTGTTGAAGCAGAACCAATAGGTCCAAAATCTTTTCTTGATATAGTAGTCGTAGCGCCATGTACCGGCAATACTTTGGCAAAAATAGCAAACGGAATAACCGACACAACAGTTACTATGGCATGCAAGGCTCATCTTAGAAATCAAAAACCGGTGGTTATTGCTATTTCCACAAATGACGGACTGGGGGCAAATGCAAAAAACATTGGAATGCTTCTAAATATGAAAAATATATATCTAGTACCCTTTGGTCAGGATGGACCGGGTACCAAGCCGAATTCCTTAGTTGCAGACACTACCCAGATAATGCCGACAATCCTTGAGGCTTTGAATCATAAACAGATTCAGCCGGTGCTCATTAAATATTGATTAATCAAGAAATTTAAATTGGCAGTAAAAAGTAGGAGCTAAAGTTTAAGCTTCTACTTTTTTATTTGGCCTCTTGGAATGAAATGAAAGAGGCAAAAGCGAAGGGACTCGATGTCCCGAGCTTTTATTTTTTGTCGGAATGAAGAGAAGGTACTTAGTCCTAAGCTTTTTTGTGAAAAGTGTATAAAACGGGCTTTTAAAGTGACATCAAAATATATAAAAAGTATATTGACTTTGATAATATAAAACGATACAATTATATTGATAAGAAAATATCGATAAAAAATTACGGATATACTTCGTCGTTGTTGTACCCGCATTAAAAAAGGAGTGGATTGTCCAAAATAGGTAAGTAAGTTTTATTAAATTAATACAAAGAAAGGAACCAATATAATTATGAATCCAAAAGCTATCTCCAAACAGACTCTTTTAAGATTACCTTCATATTTGAGTTATTTAAAGTCGCTGCCAAAGGATGAGTGTGAGTATGTATCTGCCACAACCATCGCGGTGGCGCTGGGCCTAAATGATGTGCAAGTTCGAAAAGATTTGGCCTGTGTAAGCAAGAAAGGTCGTCCCAAGCTTGGATATGTTGCTGAAGAGTTGATAAGGGATATAGAGAGTTTTCTTGGATATGATGCTTTAAATGATGCAATAATTGTAGGCTCAGGAAGGCTTGGAGGAGCTCTTTTGTCCTATGATGGATTTAAAGAATATGGATTAAACATTGTTGCGGCCTTTGATGTTGATGAAAGTATAGTCGGTACTGAAATATGCGGAAAAAAGATTTTTCCGTTGAATAAAATGAAGGAATTGTGCCAGAGAATGAAAATTCGTATCGGCATAATAACTGTTCCTGCACATTCAGCCCAAAAAGTATGCGATATGTTAGTAGAAAGCGGGATAAATGCAATATGGAATTTTGCGCCTGTCCACCTAAAAGTACCGGATAACATTTTAGTTCAACAGGAAAATATGGCTGCCTCACTGGCTGTACTTTCCGCCCATTTGGCAGAGGCAATAAAAAAGAATGAAATCGGAAAAGGAGATGAGGAAAATGACAAATAAATACGAAATCGTAGACAATGTCGAAAAGCTTGAAAAGGCTTTAAAACGTTTAAGAGAAGCACAGAGCATTTATGCAACCTATACACAGGAGCAGGTTGACAAGATTTTCTTTGCTGCTGCAATGGCTGCAAACAAAATGAGAATTCCTCTTGCGAAAATGGCTGTTGAGGAAACCGGTATGGGAGTGGTTGAGGATAAGGTTGTCAAAAACCACTATGCTTCTGAATACATTTATAACGCATATAAAAACGCAAAAACCTGCGGTGTTATTGAAGAGGATCCCGCTTTTGGAATTAAGAAAATAGCAGAGCCGCTGGGAGTTGTTGCAGCGGTTATACCTACTACGAATCCTACTTCAACAGCTATTTTTAAGACTCTTATTGCATTAAAGACGAGAAATGCCATTATCATAAGCCCGCATCCCAGAGCAAAGAATTCAACAATAGAAGCGGCAAAAATCGTTTTGGAGGCAGCAGTTAAAGCCGGTGCTCCGGAAGGTATTATTGGATGGATTGATGTGCCGAGCCTGGAGCTTACCAACATGGTAATGAGAGAAGCAGATGTAATTCTTGCAACAGGTGGTCCTGGATTGGTTAAAGCAGCTTACTCTTCGGGTAAGCCGGCTATAGGTGTTGGAGCAGGTAACACTCCTGCAATTATTGATGATTCGGCTGATATTCTTTTAGCTGTGAACTCAATAATACATTCAAAAACTTTCGACAACGGTATGATTTGTGCTTCAGAACAGTCGGTTATTGTTTTGGATGGAGTGTATAAAGAGGTCAAAAAGGAATTTGCAAAAAGAGGCTGCTATTTCTTAAACGAAGAAGAAACTGAAAAGGTAAGAAAAACAATTATCATAAACGGTGCATTAAATGCCAAAATAGTAGGTCAGACGGCACACACAATTGCAAAGCTTGCAGGCTTTGATGTGCCTGAGACTACAAAGATACTGATTGGTGAAGTTAGCAGCGTGGATATTTCCGAAGAATTTGCCCATGAAAAATTGTCTCCGGTGCTTGCGATGTATAGAGCAAAGGATTTCGACGATGCCCTCGGAAAAGCAGAAAGGCTGATTGCCGATGGTGGATTTGGCCATACATCATCACTGTATATAGATACGGTAACACAGAAGGAAAAACTTCAAAAATTCTCAGAGAGAATGAAAACTTGCCGTATATTGATTAATACTCCGTCATCCCAGGGAGGTATCGGTGACCTTTACAACTTCAAGCTTGCTCCGTCTCTCACCCTTGGCTGTGGTTCTTGGGGAGGAAATTCAGTTTCCGACAATGTAGGAGTTAAGCATTTGCTAAACATTAAAACAGTTGCCGAGAGGAGAGAGAACATGCTCTGGTTCAGAACACCGGAAAAGATTTATATAAAAAGAGGTTGTCTGCCTGTTGCATTGGATGAGCTTAAAAATGTGATGGGTAAAAAGAAAGTATTTATTGTAACGGATACCTTCTTGTATAATAACGGCTACACTAAGCCGATTACTGATAAGCTGGACGAAATGGGAATTGTGCACAAGACCTTCTTTGATGTGGCTCCCGACCCATCCCTTGCATCTGCCAAAGCCGGGGCGGCAGAAATGCTGGCTTTCCAGCCTGACACCATAATTGCAGTAGGCGGCGGTTCTGCCATGGATGCTGCTAAAATCATGTGGGTAATGTATGAACATCCGGAAGTTGACTTTATGGATATGGCAATGAGATTTATGGATATTAGAAAGAGAGTCTACACCTTCCCGAAGATGGGGCAGAAAGCATACTTTATCGCAATTCCGACTTCGGCAGGTACGGGTTCTGAAGTAACACCTTTTGCGGTTATCACCGATGAGAAGACAGGAGTTAAATATCCTCTGGCAGATTACGAATTATTGCCCGATATGGCAATTGTAGATGCTGATATGATGATGAATGCGCCAAAGGGACTGACCGCAGCTTCGGGTATTGACGCATTGACCCATGCTTTAGAAGCCTATGTTTCAATGCTTGCAACTGACTACACAGACAGCCTTGCTCTTCGTGCAATAAAGATGATATTTGAATATCTTCCACGAGCTTATGAAAACGGTGCAAATGACCCGGTTGCAAGGGAAAAAATGGCCAATGCTGCAACAATAGCCGGAATGGCTTTTGCCAATGCTTTCTTAGGTGTATGCCACTCAATGGCACACAAGCTTGGTGCTTTTTACCACTTGCCCCATGGCGTTGCCAATGCGCTCATGATAAATGAACTAATCAAATTTAATGCGTCAGAGGCTCCGACAAAAATGGGTACTTTCCCACAGTATGACCATCCGCGTACTTTGGCAAGGTATGTTGAAATTGCAGATTATCTGGGCATCAAAGGCAAGACTAATGAAGAAAAAGTTGAAAACTTAATTAAAGCTATTGATGAGCTTAAAGAAAAGGTTGGCATCAAAAAGTCCATTAAAGATTATGACATAGATGAAAAAGAATTCTTGGACAGACTGGACGAAATGGTGGAGCAGGCTTTTGACGACCAGTGCACAGGTGCAAATCCAAGATACCCGCTTATGAGCGAAATTAAGCAAATGTATTTAAACGCTTATTATGGAGGTGCGAAGAAATGAAGCTTGACAAGGTTATAGCAGTAAGAACGGACAAAACCGTTTACAGGGACGGAGACAAGGCAATAAAGGTCTTTTCCGGCAACTATTCAAAGGCAAATGTCTTGAATGAGGCTTTAAACCAGGCCAGGGTGGAAGAAACCGGACTTAACATTCCAAAGCTTCTTGAGGTAACAAAAATTGACGACAAATGGGCGATTGTTACGGAATTTATTGAAGGAAAGACCCTCGAGCAGCTTATGAAGGAAAATCCCCACAAGTATGATGAATATCTGAACCTGTTTGTTGATATTCAGCTCGAGGTGTTAAGTAAAAGAGCTCCATTATTAAACAAGCTGAAAGACAAAATGCACAGAAAAATCTCCGAAACCGGGCTTGATGCTACAACTCGTTATGAGCTTCATACCAGACTTGGAAGCATGCCTGACCATAACAAAGTGTGCCATGGGGATTTCAATCCTAGCAATATAATCATGACCAAAGACGGCACGCCCTATATACTTGACTGGTCACATGCCACTCAGGGAAATGCCAGTGCCGATGCTGCAAGAACATATCTTTTGTTCTGGCTTGCCGGCGATATTGACAAGGGAGAAAAGTACTTGAATTTATTCTGTAGAAAAAGTGACACTGCGAAACAGTATGTTCAAAAGTGGATTTCAATTGTAGCGGCATCACAGCTTGTAAAAGGCAGAGAAGCTGAAAGGGAATTGCTAATGCGCTGGATTGATGTTGTAGACTACGAATAGGAGGTATTTCGAATGAAAGTATCTATTTGCATAGGGAGCTCTTGCCACCTAAAAGGAGCAAAGCAGATAGTGGAACAGCTGCAAAGCTTGGTTGCTGACAACAATTTGCAGGATCAAATTGAGCTTGTAGGGTCATTTTGTATGAAAAACTGTGTTAACGGTGTCAGTGTGACAATTGACGATAAACTGTTTTCAGTTACACCTGAAAACTTAAAAAGCTTTTTTGAAACAGAAATTCTTAAAGGATTTAAAGAATAAAATAGTTGAATATCAAAAAAAGTAATCAGTGCTGCTGGTTAATAAGGAGCGCGAGTTTGATGACCGAATGTTTGGAGACAAAAAAATCAAATTGTAAAAACTGCTATAAATGTATAAGACATTGTCCGGTTAAGTCGTTGAAATTTACAGACGGTCAGGCTCATATATTAAGAGATGAATGCGTTTTGTGCGGCGAATGCTATGTCGTTTGCCCGCAAAACGCAAAGCAAATACGATCCGATGTGGAAAAGGCAAAGCAATTGGTTTTACAGTATGATGTTTATGCAAGTATTGCCCCTTCTTTTGTTGCATGGTTTCATAATAAAAGTATATATGATATAGAACAGGCATTAATAAAACTTGGATTTAAAGGGGCAGATGAGACGGCAAAAGGTGCTTATATTGTTAAAAAACAATATGAGAAAATGATAGAAGATAAAAAAAGCAGAATTATAATATCTTCGTGTTGCCATACGGTAAACACTCTGATTCAAAGACATTATACCGGAGCGATTCCGTATTTGGCAGATGTCCTGTCACCGATGCTGGCTCATGCACAGATGCTGAAAAATGAGCATAAAGGTGCAAAGGTCGTCTTTATCGGACCATGTATTTCAAAAAAGGACGAAGTGAAAAAGTATCCGGGCTATGTGGAGCTTGCCCTTACCTTCGATGAACTGGATGAATGGTTAAAATCAGAGAATGTTGCAATTGAAAGAAAAAGAAGTAACTTAAAAGAGGGAAGGACCAGAAGTTTTCCTATTTCTGGAGGTATTATCAGTAGTATGGATAAAACTTCTGAATATCATTACATGATAGTGGACGGTATGGAAAATTGCATAAATGCGCTGGAGAATATAGAAAGTGAAGAACTTGACAACTGCTTTATTGAGATGTCGGCCTGTAGAGGCAGTTGTATAAACGGTCCGCCTGCAAGACGAAAAAGCAACAATATTGTCGGGGCTATATTAGCTGTAAATAAAAATACCGGAGCAAAGGATTTTTCGGTTTTTGTGCCTGAGTCTGAAAGCTTAAAAAAAGAAATCCGGTTTGAAGGTGTACACAAGATAATGCCTGGAGGTACTGCAGTCGAGGAGATTTTAAAGAAAATGGGAAAGACTTCTATAGAACAGGAGTTAAATTGCGGAAGCTGCGGTTATGACACTTGCCGAGATAAAGCAATAGCAGTTTTGAATGGAAAAGCAGATCTTACAATGTGTCTTCCATACCTCAAAGAAAAGGCAGAGAGCTTTTCCGATGCAATTATTAAGAATACACCCAATGGTGTTATAGTTTTAAATGAAGATCTTGAGATTCAGCAAATAAACAATGCTGCAAAAGGAATTTTAAACTTAAGCCTGTCTACAGATCTCTTAGGAAGCCCGGTTAGCAGAATACTTGATCCCCTTGACTATATTCTTGCGCTAAGAGAGGGCAAAAACTGTTACTACAAAAGGAAGTACTTTGCAGAATATAAAAAATATGTAGATGAAACTATTATTTACGATAAGGAATATCACGTCATCATAATAATTATGAAGGATGTGACTCAGGAAGAGAAAATTAAGGCACAGAAAAACAAGCAAAGCGAGGCGGCAATTGAAATAGCGGACAAGGTTGTGGAAAAGCAAATGCGCATAGTTCAGGAGATAGCACTTCTTTTAGGAGAAACTACCGCCGAGACTAAAATTGCTTTGGCCAAGCTGAAGGAGACTATGGAGGATGAATGATTTATGTGTTGATTTAGGATATAGAAGCCTTAACAAATTTGGGGAGCAACTGTGTGGTGATATGATACAGGTTGTAAAAGATGACGACGCCACCATTCTGGTTTTGGCCGATGGCTTGGGCAGTGGCGTCAAGGCTAATATTTTATCCACTCTAACTTCAAAAATTATTTCAACAATGATTGCAGCACATATGAGCATAGAAGAGTGCGTTGCTACGATTATGTCAACCCTTCCTGTTTGTAAAGTCAGAGGTATTGCCTATTCAACATTTACTATAATTAGGATAAGTAGCAACACCTATGCAGAAATAATTCAGTATGACAATCCCTTGGTAATACTCTTACGCGACGGCAAAAAGTATGATTATCCCACGCAGACCAAAATAATATCCGGCAAAAAAATTGTAGAATCCAAGATAAGGTTAAATTGTGATGATGTATTTGTTGCAATGAGTGACGGGGCAATTTATGCGGGAGTTGGCCAGACTTTAAATTATGGCTGGCAAAGGGAGAATATTATTGATTTTATTGAATCCCATTATGACAAAAGTCTTTCTGCCAATGCCATTACATCTCTTTTAGTTGATACATGCAGCAATCTGTATGCAAATATGCCCGGAGACGATACGACTATTGCAACAATTAAAATTAGAAAACGGCAAGTAGTAAATCTGATGTTTGGTCCCCCGCAAAATACCGAGGATGTTTACAACATGATGTCTTTGTTTTTTGCAAAGCAGGGAAGACATATTGTCTGCGGCGGTACCACATCAACGCTTGCTGCACAGTTTTTAGGCAAACAGCTTGAGACAACCATTGATTATATTGACCCAAGAGTCCCACCCATTGCCAAGATTGAAGGGGTCGATCTCGTAACTGAGGGCGTATTGACAATAAGTCTGGTTTTAGAATATGCAAAAGACTATATTGGCAAAAACGCTCTTTATAACGAGTGGCATAACAAAAATGACGGTGCTTCGATGATAGCAAGAATGCTTTTTGAAGAAGCAACGGATATCAATTTCTATGTTGGAAGGGCTATCAACCCTGCCCACCAAAATCCCAATCTTCCCATAGGATTTAACATTAAAATGCAGTTGGTGGAAGAGCTTTCAAAGCTGCTTAAGCTAATGGGCAAAACAATAAATCTTAGCTATTTTTGAGGTGAATAACAATGAGTGAAACTTTTGATTACAGTGTGGTTGACGGTATTTTGGCCGAACACGGTATTTCTGAGACTGCGATCATTGCCATACTCCAAAGCATTCAGGAAGAATATCATTATATCCCGAAAGAAGTTTTTCCGTATCTCTCAGAAAAACTTAAAGTGAGTGAAGCCAGAATATTTAGTGTTGCAACCTTTTATGAAAACTTTTCTTTGGAGCCAAAGGGTAAATATATAATAAAAGTTTGCGATGGAACGGCATGCCATGTAAGAAAATCAATTCCGATTATAGAACGTCTCAGAAAAGAATTGGGTCTTTCCGGTACCAAGCCCACAACGGATGATTTAATGTTTACGGTTGAAACGGTATCTTGTCTTGGAGCATGCGGTCTTGCTCCAGTAATAACGGTAAACGACAAGGTATATGCCGAAATGACTCCCGATAAAGCCTCAGCGCTCATAAAACAATTGAGGGAGGGAAATGCCGATGATTAGTAGTAGGGAAGAATTGCAAAAAGCCAGAGAGAAGTACTTAAGATATCTTAAGGCAGAAAAAAAGAGAATACTTGTTTGTGCAGGTACAGGCTGTGTATCCGGAGGTTCCCTTGAGATTTTTGAGCGGCTTTCGGAGTTGATTTCAAAGAGGGGAATGGATTGCCAAGTTGAATTGCAAGAAGAGCCCCATGAGAATACTATAGGGATGAAGAAAAGCGGCTGTCATGGCTTTTGCGAAATGGGGCCCCTTGTTAGAATCGAGCCTGAAGGCTATTTATATACAAAGGTGAAGCCCGAAGATTGTGAAGAGATTGTGGATAAAACGATAGTGGCGGGGGAACATATTGAGAGACTGGCCTATAAACAAAACGGAATTGTATACAAAAAACAGGATGAAATTCCCTTTTACAAGAGGCAGACCCGTCTCGTATTGGAGCATTGCGGTCAAATCGATTCCACATCTATAACCGAGTACATTGCAACTGGCGGATATTGTGCTTTGGAAAAGGCGTTGTTTGATATGAACAGCGATGATATTATAAATGAAATTTCAGAAGCCAATCTTCGCGGACGCGGTGGAGGGGGATTTCCGGCAGGACGTAAATGGGCACAAGTAAAAAGGCAGAATGCAAAGCAAAAGTATGTTGTGTGTAATGGAGATGAAGGAGACCCGGGAGCATTTATGGACAGAAGCATTATGGAGGGGGACCCACACAGAATGCTTGAAGGAATGATAATTGCCGGTATTGCCTGTGGAGCCTCGGAGGGCTATATTTATGTACGTGCTGAATATCCCTTGGCGGTATCGAGGCTAAAAAGAGCTATTGAGCAGGCAAAAGAGTATGGATTGCTTGGTGAAAACATACTAGGAAGCGGTTTTAGCTTCAATATTCATATTAACCGTGGCGCCGGTGCTTTTGTTTGCGGTGAGGGAAGCGCACTTACGGCGTCGATTGAAGGAAAACGAGGCATGCCCAGGGTAAAACCGCCAAGAACTGTGGAGCAAGGCTTGTTTGATATGCCAACGGTTTTAAACAATGTTGAGACCTTTGCCAATGTTCCCCTTATAATCAAAAACGGAGCTTGTTGGTATAAATCCATCGGAACGGAAAAAAGTCCCGGAACAAAAGCCTTTGCTCTTACAGGTAACATAGAAAATACCGGTCTTATTGAGATTCCCATGGGAACAACCTTGAGAGAAGTTATATTTGACATCGGCGGAGGCATGAGGGGAGGAACGGATTTTAAAGCTGTGCAAATTGGCGGTCCTTCAGGCGGATGCTTATCGGAAAAGGATTTGGATCTTCCCTTGGATTTTGATTCACTAAAAAAAGCCGGTGCAATGATTGGTTCCGGTGGGCTGGTTGTAATGGACAACAATACCTGTATGGTTGAAGTTGCACGTTTCTTTATGAATTTTACTCAGAACGAGTCCTGTGGAAAATGTGTACCCTGCCGCGAAGGTACAAAAAGAATGCTGGAGGTCCTGGAAAGAATTGTTGAAGGAAACGGCCAAGACGGTGACATAGAGCTTCTTTTGGAGTTGGCGGACACAATTTCGGCAACGGCACTTTGCGGGCTTGGAAAAGCTGCGGCGTTTCCGGTTGTAAGCACAATTAAGAACTTTAGGGAAGAATATGAAGCCCATATTTATGATAAGAAATGTCCTACGGGCAATTGCCAGAAGCTAAAAACCATTACAATTGATGCTTCTTTGTGCAAAGGTTGTTCAAAATGCGCAAGGAGCTGTCCTGTGGGTGCTATAACGGGAAAGGTAAAAGAACCTTTTGTTATAGATCAGAGCAAATGTATTAAGTGCGGTGCATGTATTGAAACTTGTGCATTCCACGCAATATTGGAGGGCTGAAGAGATGGATAATAGAGAATATATAATGATAGACGGGATTCCTGTTGAGATAAACGGGGAAAAAAATCTTCTTGAGCTTATTCGAAAAGCAGGTATAAAGCTTCCTACCTTTTGCTATCATTCAGAATTGTCGATTTACGGTGCCTGCCGTATGTGTATGGTTGAAAACGAATGGGGCGGATTGGACGCTGCATGTTCCACCCCTCCGAAAGCCGGTATGAGTATAAAAACAAACACTGAAAGACTTCAAAAATACCGTAAAATGATTTTGGAGCTTTTGCTTGCCAATCACTGCCGTGATTGTACAACCTGCAATAACAACGGAAAGTGCAAATTGCAGGACCTTGCAATGAGGTACAATATAAGCCGTATTCGTTTTCCCAATACTTCACCGGAGCCGGATGTGGACGATTCTTCGCTTTGCATAACGAAAGACAAAAGCAAATGCATTCTTTGCGGGGACTGTGTTCGTGTATGCAGTGAAGTTCAAAATGTTGGAGCTATTGATTTTGCGTACAGAGGTTCTAAAATGACAATAAGCACGGTATTTGACAAACCCATTGCCCAGTCAAATTGTGTGGGTTGCGGACAATGTGCGTTGGCATGTCCCACCGGTGCAATTGTTGTAAAAGATGATACACGGAAAGTATGGAAAGAAATCTATGATAAAAACACCCGAGTGTCGGTGCAGATAGCTCCTGCCGTCCGCGTGGCTTTGGGGAAGGAGCTGGGCTTAAACGACGGGGAAAATGCCATAGGCAAAATTGTGGCAGCATTGCGGCGCATGGGATTTGACGATATTTTTGACACATCAACCGGAGCTGATTTGACGGTTTTGGAAGAATCGGCGGAATTGCTAAAACGTATTAAAGAGGGAAAAAATGATATGCCCCTTTTTACTTCATGCTGTCCTGCGTGGGTAAACTACTGCGAGAAATTCCATCCTGAGCTTTTGCCCCACGTTTCCACGTGCCGTTCACCCATGCAGATGTTCGCCTCTATAATAAAAGAGGAATATTCAACTTCCAGTAAGCGGTTGGTGCATGTTGCAGTTATGCCTTGTACAGCAAAGAAATTTGAAGCAGCCCGCGAAGAGTTTAAAGTTAATGGCGTTCCAAATGTCGATTATGTACTTACAACCCAGGAGCTTATTCAAATGATCAAAGAATCGGGAATAGTATTCTCAGAGCTTGAGCCTGAGGCAATCGATATGCCCTTTGGAACATATACCGGAGCTGGCGTAATTTTTGGTGTTACTGGTGGAGTTACTGAAGCGGTTTTAAGAAGAGTGGTTTCCGACAAATCTCCAACTTCCTTTAGGTCACTGGCCTACACTGGTGTTCGGGGAATGAAGGGAGTAAAAGAAGCTTCGGTGATGTACGGCGACAGAAAACTTAGAATTGCAGTGGTTAGCGGACTTAAAAATGCCAGTGATTTGATTGAAAGAATCAAAGCCGGTGAGCACTATGACCTTGTTGAAGTTATGGCATGTCCGGGAGGCTGTATAAACGGAGGAGGACAGCCATTTGTTCAGAGCGAGGAAAGAGAAAAGCGGGGCAAGGGATTGTATAGTGCCGACAAACTATGCAATATCAAGTCCTCTGAGGAAAATCCACTTATGATGACACTTTATAAAGGCATTTTAAAGGGCAGGGTTCATGAACTTCTTCATGTTGATTATGCTTCAACAAAGGAGGCAAAATAATATGCTGGAAATAAAAATTTGTGTCGGAAGTTCATGCCACTTGAAGGGTTCTTATAATATTATTAATGAATTTCAGCATCTTATTGAAGAAAAAGCTTTGCATGACAGAATTGATATTAAAGCAACCTTTTGTATGAAGCAGTGCCAGAAGACCGGAGTTGCCATAGAGGTTAATAATGAGATTTTTGGCGTTTTGCCTGAGGCGGCGGAGGAATTTTTCAACAATGTAATTTTGCCCAAAGTGTAGCTAATTGAGAAAAACTTTTGCATATCTTAAGTAAGTAAACTAAAAGGGAGGCTTTTGGCTTCCCTTTTAGTTTGGAAAATAGCAATTAATATTGCTCCCTAGAGATAATTTCGCCGGGACCATAATCAAAGAATACAATTTTCCACTCGTTATTTTTCTTTTGCAGATTTGCTGTTATCTCAGTTTTTTGAACTAACTTTGCTTTAGCGGTTGTAATGGTTTGAATTTCATAATATTTAAATGCTACGTTGTTTGAGTCTGTTACGGTCAAACTTACCGGTTGAATTTCTGCTTTAACTGTATAAGGAGAATCTGTAAAATAGGGATACTTTAGTGATTCGAGGTCTGATTCGGTTAGTAAATCTGCGAAGTAGAAGCAATTTATATATGTATCAAAGTCCTTTGTATTTCGAGCATTATAGAAAGTAGTTACGATATCCTGCGGAAAGCTTATAGGAGAACTTTCGGAGTAATCGAGGGAAAGTATTTTCCATTCAGAGTTTGCCTTTACAATAATAGCTGTAACTTCATAGGTAGAGATGGCAAATCTATTGTTGTTAAACCTTATTTTTGATATTTCTTTATATGTAAATTCGGCAATCAGCTTTCCGTAAGTATGCTCTAAAGGTTCAATTATGTATTCGATTCTTTCGCTATGAAAGCCCTGCATAAGAGATTCAATATCCTCTTTAGTTAACATATCGGCGTAATAGAAGCTACTGATAAACTGATCAAAATTATTTGTGTTTCGTGCATCGTACATGCTGTAAACAACACTTTCAGGAAGATTTGCATCTTGGGCAAAAACAGGAGTTACAGTTATTGATGAGCACAGAAAAATAAAAAGAATCAATAAAGATGCTGTGACTTTTTTTGCTTTCATAATCTTATATCTCCTTTCAATACAAAAGTTTATAATATTTGCTATTAATTCTACACTATGGTTCCATTATTTTCAATAACGGATTTTGATTTCTAATCTGAAGTTTCTATATTTCTATGCTTCAAGATAAACAAATCAATTGTAAAGAGAATTAAAATATAGTAATATAAATATAGAAGAATATAGAAGGGAAAAGTATGATTTTAGTTGATAGTGATACTTATATTTGCAACAATTGATGTAAAACCATTTCTACCAAAGTACAAGCAAGTGTTATGAGATAAGCATATATTATTCAAATTTAAATTAGGGTTATGAGCAATTCGTTCTTCTTTTCGTGCCAAATCTTTTCCTATATGTAATAAGTCCTATTTCGTTGAAACGTTACGAAATATATAATAGATATTGGTTGACTTGCCGTTTAATAAGAAATTAATTTGCTATTTTTGCAATTAAAATATTAAAAAGCAAATGGGAGCATTCCTGTAATGAAACAAAATGATCTTTGAAAAAGAAGATGCCAGGCTGT
>NZ_DAORXT010000056.1:0-19566 GCF_035371925.1 Acetivibrio sp.
GTTTTCAAAGATCAACTTGCTATTTAAGGCCAGCTATTTTATGTTAACTTCTTCTTGGTGGTCTTCTTGTTATGCACTTTTTTCAAATCAGGAGCTTTAAAAATCATTCATATTTTTTCTCAAAAACTCTTGACTATTATTAGCTGGTCTTTCAAATATTGAAAAAGTATAGATAAATTATTTTTATAATTTATTTAATGTTTGATTGAAATCAATAAAAACCCAGACTAGTTACCCTAATTAAACTTAAGGTACCAGTTTGCAAAAACACACTGAATCTTCTTGCTTTAAAACAACGTGCTTAAAACTATAGGTTTTGCTGTCAGTATTTATTATGTATACATTATGGGTTAGGCCCTTGGGCAAGACGGGATGCTATTTGTTCATCACCTAAAATTCCGTCTATTTTCGAAATTTCAAATTTGTAATTATGAACAGACTGCTTTTTCATATCGGGAGGAACAAAACTAGAAGAGCAATTTGGCTGTAACTTTGATGAAATGTACAAACTGTTGTGTGTCGCTTCTTTGCCGGAGAATTACAGGTTTCGCCTTTTACGGCATTTTAAACTTTATGAAATAAGCTTTCATTAGAATTCTTTTATTGACCGTCATTATCTATGCACTTCTTTGCTGCCTAGTAACGGACCCAGTACCGAATGCCTTCGTTCTTATGTCAACTTGCGTTTCATTGGTTTTGATTCCTCCGGAAAAATACATCTTGAAATTGTGTCCTGCGTATCCCAGTCCTGCGGTCTATTTCCCTGACACTCAAGTCTTGCATGAATTAGATTTTTCTGATATCCTCTAATTGTGCCGTCTTAGTCATACCGCTCCTCCTGTATGTTCAGTTAATTAACATAATCATGCTGGGGACTTGATTAAGGTAGCCTATTTTCTACCGGCAACCTAATCACTGTTGTGTTTTCAGATTAACCAATGCATCTTTGCCGACCTATCTTTTGATAAGCTTGTTTTGTGATTTACATAATTATCAAGGAGAATACACTTATGTTGACTTTTCGCATTATTAATGTAACAATATGCCCATTTTGTTACATTGCCAATAGCACAAAAATTATTATTGTTAGCATGTTTAATATTAATAATATTTTTTTTTAATTTTTTTCGTATAAAAAACCATGTATCTTTTTTATAATATTTATGATAAATTTATATAAGCAACGGCAGTTGCAATATATTATTTTATTAGAGATATAAGAGAATTCGGGTGGCGTTACGGAAACACCAATACGCTTAGCAATTAACAACTTTTGGTAGGGGAGGGACAGGTTAATGACCGTAGAACCTATTCGAAACAAAGCAAAAATCAAGCAAATGTATTATTATTTAAACGGTAAAGATCCAAAATACGGTCTGCTGTTTAAATTCGGCTTGAACACAGGCCTGAGAATTAGCGATATTTTGCCCTTAAAAGTTAAAGATGTTTATACAGCAGACCATCGTTTTCGGGAATATCTTATCCTTAAAGAAAAGAAAACCGACAAAGAGAAAAAAATAAAAATCAATGATTCCCTCAAAAAAGAAATAGACAATTATGTGAGAACTCATAACTTGACGCAAGAAGATTGCCTGTTTGCAAGCAAAAAAGGTGGGCATATAGGTAGAATCCAGAGCTACCGTGTATTGCGTGAGGCTGCTGAAGCTGTAGGTATTGAGAACTTTGGAACTCACAGCCTGCGCAAAACATGGGGGTATTGGACTTACAAGATGTCCAGCTATAATATTGGACTTATTATGGATACATTCAACCACAGCTCACAACGGATAACACTGCGTTACATAGGGGTAAATCAGGACCAAAAAGATGAGCTGTATTCTTTGGTTCAATTTTAAAACGGTATAAAGTCCCAAACTATCAACAAAATAGTTTGGGGCTTTTATTTATTTTATAAAAAATTTAAAACATGCAGGAAAAAAAAATATCACGTCGAAGTATATATTTTAAAGTAACAAAATGGGCATATTGTTACTTTGAATCGCAGGAAAATCCTTCCTTATCCTTAGTCCTCTTACTTTCTTTTTAAATTCGTTTTCTTCCCTAATAATTCATAACCTTAAACTTGAGCATTACAACCGGATTGACCTAATGTAAATGCTTGGCTATAATTAATAATAAAATAAGGGCAGGGATTGGAATGGATTTATTTACAAGAAGCTATGATAAAGATTGGAACCGTATTGTATACTTAAAAGTATTGGAAAATCAAGAAACATATCTTCATTTAAAGGATAACCGGACATGTAAATTAATCCTTTTTCTTGAGGGGTATTCTACCGTAAAATATAATAATCAAACAGTATTTATCAATGCTCCTTCTGTTATTTGCTTGAATCATCTGGATACTATAGAATTTGACAATAACCCTGACTGCAAAATAATAGCCCTCTTCTTCAAACCGGCTGCCTTAAACGATCAATTGGAATATACTCTATTCGATAAAAATCTTTATGAAAAAATGGTAGGAACAACGCTGTTTCAAGATATGGTCTTGTTAAGCTCATTTTATGATATTAACAATTCAAAACGTGAGTTTATACTATTAGATGCTGTTTCTGCCGTCAGCCTAACACGATTACTAAAGAAAATAAATAAAGAGCTAGCAGAGCAATCAGATGGATATTGGCCATGCAGAAGCAAGTCTTACTTTATTGAATTGCTCTTTTTTCTGGAGGGATTACGTTGTAACGAGTCATTGCAAAACCTGAGTATCGAATTGGATAAAAACAGTATTGTGCATAGCATCGTCCAGTATCTCAATCAAAACATAGATAAGAAAATTACGCTTGAACATTTAGAAAAAACATTTGCATGCAATAGAAATCAAATTAATAAAGAATTTCAAAAGGAACTGAATACGACAGTAATGAAATATTTTACCCAAATGAGAATGCAGCTAGCCGGCATTTTGTTAAGAGACACCGAAATACCGATACTCGATGTTGCACTCAGAGTAGGGTATTCCGATGCCGGTTATTTTTCCAAAGCGTTTAAATTATATTACGGTATTTCCCCCAGCGAATATCGTAATTCCTTTTATTCTACGATTTCACCGGCTTGATAGGTTCCGCTTAAAACTCCGGTTGCAAGTATGTTCCCGGTTGACCCCTTTGAAGTATCAAGAGCTTCAATAATCTTGTCCATCGATGAATTCGGATTGTCAAAGTCACCCTCATAGGAATCCGGAGAGTCCTTTAAGGCAAATATCATAACCTCATATGTATGAACTCCGCCCGGCGGATAAGGGCCAATGTATTGGCTGTTTTCAAGCTCCGCTCCCAGCTTGAGTTCCGTCACCTTGACGTCCTTTGCAATCCAGTGGCACCAATTGCTTGCTGAGATATCAATCATATAGATGGCATAACACGAAGCATTTTCAACCGGCGTCCAAGATAATTGGGGTGATTTATTTTCACCCAATGATGCTGTGATAACAGATTTCCATTTTCCGTCACTGTTTAGGGAAGAAGAAGTAATCTGAATTTCCTCTCCCGGCTTGATCGCCTTCAAAGACTGTTCCGGTTTCGAGCAAGCAGAAAAGGTTAGAGTAACAAATGCACATATGACAAGAAATACAGTCAATCGTTTCATGAAATCCCTCCCAACTTTATTCAATATAAATTGTAATGGAAGTTGAGATTACATGGAATAAAAAATCTGCACAGATACTTGGAGAATTTGCACAGATAAGCCTAATTTATAATTTGATGAATTAACAAATCTTTACAGTGTTTTTGTGCTAAAGTAAGGGATTTTTTCTAAGCACATGCATTGTTCCAACAATTGCAAAGTACAATAGAATCAGAAAAAGCCCCAGAACCTTCAATATCATTTTGTCATATACAAAAAAGCAGAAAACAGCAGCTAAAGTCACACATATCCCTATGTTTACAACACATCTTTCCATCTTTATAAGCTTCAAAAAGCCTTTCGCTTCCTTATTCGTCGGGTCAATACTCAAAACTTTTTCAAAAATTTTTTTTGCTTTGCGCCAATTTCCAAGATAAGCCTCTGCCTTTCCTGCAAACAGCAGTTTATTTTTTTCAGAAGCTTTTGTGTTCATATATATCCCAACCAACTCTCTCAAATAGTCTTTTCCTCTCTTTTTGCAAGCATGAAGCAAGCATTGAAGTACGATAGTATTTGTATAATCTTTGCTAAAGGCTTCCTCCATCATCCTTATACCTTCTTCTTTTTTACCTCTTTTCCACAACGAAAATCCGTACAAAGCCCGGGCATCGGCATCTTTTGAATATACATTGCTTATTTGGTTGTAACATTGCTCGACACTATCATAGTCACCTTTTTCAATGTAATAAAACATCATCGCTACATATACTGTAAACGGACTGATACCGTATTTTAATGCGTTTTGACACAATTCTATTGAATTATCAATTCTGCCCACGTGATACTCGCATATGGCCATTAAATAATAACCGTCGGGAAACTCCGGATATTTTGATATTAAATCCGATGCAATTGACCTGGCCTTTTCAAAGCGCTCCATGCTGATAAAGTATTGTATCCGCTTACTCATTTCATAGTGTTCCGTATTAAATCTATATCTCATCGTAATCAGCCTCCGAGATATCTTTTGTATTTTTTCAAGAACACTTCCACCTCTTTAAACATACCGCTTCTGCTTCCGTATTTTAAATAAGTCTCCATTATTCCAAACCAATCAAGAGTTGAAGGATTTGTCTTGTCTATAGCCAAAAGTAAATCTCTCATACCAATTTTTCTTTCCGTTCCCGTTTTCATAATTGAATTAATTGCATTCTCAGCTGCGATTTCAACTACATTTTCAATATCCGCGCCGGAATACAATTGAGTCCTTCCTGCAAGTAACCTATAATCTATATTTTCAATGGGCCTTCCCTTAAGTTTTAAAGCAAATATCTCCTTTCTTGAATCTAAATCCGGGGGCATTACAAAAATAAGCCTGTCAAAACGCCCTGGTCTTATTAAGGCAGGGTCAACATCCCAAGGCATGCTGGTAGCACCAATGACAAGTATTTTTTCGTTTTTGCTTTGTATACCTTCAAGCTCAACAAGAAACTGATTAATAACATGTCTCGTGTTCTCACTTGACACTTTTGCACGGTTAAAACCAATCATATCCATATCATCAAAGAACAGTACGCAAGGACTTTTTTCCCTCGCCTTTGAAAATCTTTCTTTAATTTTTTCAGGCCTTACTCCAAAATACGGTTCCAGAACGTCTGTTATACGTACCGGAATAAAATTTGCTTTACACTCACCTGCAATTGCTTTTGCAATAAGGGATTTTCCGCATCCCGGGGGGCCATAGAGAAGAGTAGCTCTTCCCAATTTCTTCTTGAATTTCTCATACAACTTCTGAGAAGTAAAAGGCTTTATAACTTGCATTTTTAAAATGTCTTTTAGATCATCAAGTCCTCCGACATCAGAAAAAGTAATGCTTTTATCTTTGGCTTCATCCAATGGGACATATTCTTTCCTCTTTCCTTCTATAACCTTAAATGATACAGGCTTATCAGAAACCTCTTTTTTATTTAATTCCAAATCTTCAGATAATTTTTCCCGATTTTGGCAATTCTCATTGTCTTCTACATCATTATATTTTTGTAAATTTAATGGGTCTTGACTATTATCATTAGATACGGATTCTTTATTATTAGAGTAAAGCGACTTTGATAAATTGCTGAGAGTTGTAACTATCTCGTTTTTAATACTATCATCACAATATTTTAATGCTTCTAAAAATGCATCTACAGCTTTTATAATATTATTATTTTGAGCGTATTCGAGCCCAAGCAGATACCAAGCATTACTATCTTCCGGATTTGCTTCTATCAGCTTATTTATGAGTTCAATTTTATCCATTTTAACCCCTCATAAAGTGATTATCAAATTCATTATATCATAAATATATGCCACTACTAACAAAAATAAGGTAACAAATCATAGCTAATGCATGAATAATCTCCAATCATGAATTCCTTAAATAGCAATGCTCATTTTGTAATATCTTGAGTCCAGGGCGGGAAATGTCTAGAGAATAGGGATATAAATCGAAAAATGATGAGGATTTGAATTCCTCATAGGTACGATAAAAACTGTATAAACAATGTATGGTACAATGTTTGTGTAAGGGTTTCAATTCCTCATAGGTACGATAAAAACCTCATAGTCTACACCGGAGACAAAAAGTGTCTTAGCGTTTCAATTCCTCATAGGTACGATAAAAACGAGGAGAACCGCAAGTATTCCCTGTTGAAAAAGGGGTTTCAATTCCTCATAGGTACGATAAAAACTTTAAGTATAACATAGCTTTTTTACGTTGTCAATAGGTTTCAATTCCTCATAGGTACGATAAAAACTGAAGACCTTCCTTTCTTAACGAGCACATGTTACGCGTTTCAATTCCTCATAGGTACGATAAAAACGTTGACTATCTCGGTTATCAATTCCATCAGTGGCGGGTTTCAATTCCTCATAGGTACGATAAAAACGTCTGTTTCTTGGAAATACCAAGTGCCGCGGCTAAGGTTTCAATTCCTCATAGGTACGATAAAAACTATTTTTTCGCCATGTTCCCATATCCTGCATGCTATGTTTCAATTCCTCATAGGTACGATAAAAACCATAATTTTCAAACTCTTCTAAAAAATCATTGAAACGTTTCAATTCCTCATAGGTACGATAAAAACCCGTGTGCATTTGTGGCGCCTATGGATAGGGCCTTGAGTTTCAATTCCTCATAGGTACGATAAAAACAATGATATGCAATCCCGAACTCATGATATAGCTTGAGTTTCAATTCCTCATAGGTACGATAAAAACAATTTTGGGCTTGCAATATATATTGGTATGTAGTAGTTTCAATTCCTCATAGGTACGATAAAAACGACAGGCGTTGCCGCAATGGAGAGTGGAGCCGATGATGTTTCAATTCCTCATAGGTACGATAAAAACGCTGTGCCAGATGTACTTGTTGTTTACCTGCCGCTGGTTTCAATTCCTCATAGGTACGATAAAAACTAAAGGCACAAAAAAAGGGCCAGGAGCAGCTCCAGTAGTTTCAATTCCTCATAGGTACGATAAAAACCAGTTATTGAGCCTATCATGAACGCGATATCGGCAGGTTTCAATTCCTCATAGGTACGATAAAAACTATCACATCGTTATTATATAGTCAATGATTATTTATGTTTCAATTCCTCATAGGTACGATAAAAACTATGTCAATGCTGGCTAAAAACTAACTTAATATTTGGTTTCAATTCCTCATAGGTACGATAAAAACCTGGTATATTTCCCCGCCGCAACCTTCGCAGTATGCGTTTCAATTCCTCATAGGTACGATAAAAACGAAAAGGCAATAAACACATTTTCGCCATTTGTAGAAAGTTTCAATTCCTCATAGGTACGATAAAAACCTTTATGTAGGCGGTTACGCTGGAAAAGTCTACAAGCGTTTCAATTCCTCATAGGTACGATAAAAACCACTTTGTTGTAGCAACAGGTCTTATTGGTAACAAAAGTTTCAATTCCTCATAGGTACGATAAAAACCCATAAAGCCCGCTAAACTCCTGCTTTTTATTTTACCCAAATATAGAATAAAAAGCAATACAAAAAGAAAAAAATCCCTCTAAACGGCTACAAATCATCATTTAAAGGGATTTAATACGGTTTGTCGATCTCCCAGCTTTTTTACACTACTCCACATCTACAAACTCATAGAATAAAATTGTTAGGATCAACATTCTTTCCAATAACCTCTCTCTCAGTATACTTCATAGTTCTAAATTTGTAAAATATAACTGAATCTTCAGCATTATCTACCTTCATCCTTACCTCTTCCTTAAGTTTATGATAATTAGCTTCCGTCAACTCCCCTTCAAATACAGAATTTTGAACCCAATGAAGGTACTTTCTTCCAACCTTTAGAACCTTGCTATTTCTTCTTTCTCCTGCATCATACACCATAATAACAAACATTTAAACCCTCTCCTTACCACGAAGCAATATATGGCTTATATTCTTGCTCCTCCATAAGATGTTTTTCAAGCTTATACAATTCCAACCTGATAAGTCTCCTGTAAGAGACTTCCCTCCCTAAAGGTTTATACATCAAAGTTGCATTAAACTTTTCTAGCATTTGTGATACAAACTGCTTTCTACCTTTATCATTCAAAACAATTCCTCCGGCTTTTTCTTCAAAATGCTTGCTACTCAACATTTTCTTACTAATCAATGTAAAAATCACTCTGTCTACAATAATAGGCTTAAAGACCTCTGCAACATCAAGATTTAAAGTAAATCTCCTGTGGTTTGTAGAATGAAGATATCCTATTCGTGGGTCCAGATGAGTTTTATATATCTCGCTTAAAACAGTAGTATAGAGTAAGCTGTTTCCAAAGCTGATTAAAGAATTCATACGATTTTTGGGAGGCTGTTTTGACCTTTTATCAAACTCAAAATACTCATCGTTTACAATGACATCAAAGGAACTATAGTAAATCTCTCTTATATTACCCTCTATAGCCATCAAATTGATAATTCCATTCATCTCATCTACTTTCTCCGCCAAATCCCCAATAGCCGTTATCTGTTTATTCAAATCCTTTTCCCGGTTGTTGTAGTATTTCAAAACTGCAAGCATATTTTTCACACTGCCATGTATAAATTTTTTAGCAATTGCCATCCTCTTATTCTCATCAAGATAATGCTCTGCCTGCTTTAATATCATAAAACCGGAATTATAATGCTCCCTAGGATAATAGGTTCCTGTATAATACTCATTGTAGTTATAGAAGTGAAGAAGTATTTCCTTTTGGGTTGCCAGCTCCAAAAACTTTTTAGTAACGGTTACTTCACCGAAAATATAAATATCACTAATATCTTCAATCGGAAGATAATTTTTCGAATCTTCACTCTCAAAAAGTACTGTACTGTCCTTCCTTTTCAACTCTCCATCGCTAAAAATAAAAGCACTTTTCTTCATCTTTCTCCCCCCCTACGCCCAGCAAAGCTCCGAGTACGCACAGTTTTTACAATACTTGCACTTCTCTGGAAGCGGCGGCTTTTCAAGATTCACTATCTTAAAAATATCTACAATAACTGCATCCAACTCTTTTTCAGAAGCTTCATCCAATACTACTTCCTCCCTTTTTCTCTCCTCGGGAAAAAGCAGTATTCCCTTGGCGTCAACTCCGGATTTTTTAATTTCATAAATATAGAATAAAAGCTGCATTCGGGCACTTTCTTTAAACTTGGAAGACTTTTTTATCTCCTGGACTATAATCTTACCATCGATACTATCTGCAACATCAACTTTGAAATTATCAAAATCGATTTCCTTTTTCTCTCTCGAATATGCATTTTCATGAATAAACCTTCCGATTTCAATATTTTCATCTTCCTGGTCCGCACTTATTCCATGGGCAATGAGCCATACCTCACGTTTGCAAATGAAATAATACCATATCAGTGTTCCATTTATTCTTACATCTGCTTCCTGCATACACATCCTCCCTTCGACTCAAAATAAATAATGGGTATTGGAATCATCCTCCTCATAATCAATTCCATACTCACTGTTGTATCTAATTTTAAAAATAGGTAAATTGTATTTATTGCTTATTTCCAGCCTTCTTATATACTTTTTAAACTTGCTTATTGAAACAGGTATCTCATAAAGAGATATCATTTTATAATCCTTGTTTTCAAACAGTTCTTCAACAATTTTCATATACTCATCTGCAGGAATAACGGGAACTTTAACAACATCAAACTTTCTAGTGGCGAGATTTTCGTCTTCCTGGAAAATATTTACATCAAAAAAGTTGTATCTTTGCTCAATATCACGTATAATCTCTGTCCCCAGCTTATAATCTTCATCATACAGATTAAATCCCTCGTAAGCTTCCTCAACCATAGCTGCAATTTGATTTTCCGTTAACCTACCGCAGTTATTTTTTAATACCTCAACAGTTCTGTCAAGAATGTCCTTCTGTTTTCGATAGACGTATTTTACAGCAGTATCCGAAGGATTAAAAACATAAAAGCTTCCAAAGCTTATAAGGCCGTGACGATTACATCTTCCTGCCCTCTGCACCAAACTGTCTATAGGTGCACATTCCGAAAACATAACATCAAAGCTCACATCCAAAGACACTTCTATTACTTGGGTTGATATCACAAGTTGATAAGGATTCCCTTCCTTAGATGTCAATCGGCTCTCTTTTTCTTGCCGGTCAATCATTGTAAATTCAGAATGAAGGCATAACGCTTTAATTTCCTTTTTAGAGTAGTATTTATATTCCCTTTTGGCAGTTTCTACATCATTGACAATAAGAGCCACCTTTTTTCCCGAGGATACTTCCTCAAGCACCTTCTCCCTTATGCCCTCAAGGTCGGTATCCAGGTATGTCCATTCATTGCTGGCTCTTTCCATAAGCTCCTTTGCAATCACCAAGGATTTTGACTCAAGAAGGTTTAGAAAGTGATCCCTTAAAAACTTCGGCATGGTTGCACTCATCAGCATAACTCTGCCGCCGTATTTTTTTATCTTTTTTATAACGGAAGTTATAAGCCCTATGGTATAACTGTCATAAGCATGTATTTCATCAAAAATGACCGAACTTCCAACCAGTGCATATTCCTTCTGGTTCCACAGTCCCGTATGAAACTCCGTAGACAAAAGCTGGTCAACTGTCGAAACCATTACTGCCGGAATAAACGCTTTTTGATGTAAAATCTGAAATTTGTCATAATCGTTTTCCATTTCATCCTCTTTTGATTTTCTATAAAAATACGTCTCTGCTCCTGAATGGGAAAGTCCACAGCTTGTTTTTGGAAAATAGCAGGTTGAAAGTCTCTCGTAGAGACTATTGGAAGTAACCATTGTCGGCATGAGAAAAATAATCTTTGACGTTCGGGAATTCTGAGCCCACATTAACGCCGCCTCAGTTTTTCCCGAGCCTGTAGGTGCAATTGCTACAATATCACCGTATGTATTGGCACATATTGAGTGAAACTCCCTTTTCACATATTTTTTGTTTTCCCTCTCCAATTTTTCCTTAAGCTTCTTTTCAATATCATGGGCAGATACATTAATAAAGCATACATCATTATAGTCAATCTTAGATGAAGCTATCCAGTCGCAGTTCTGTAAAAGTCCTTTCGATACAGAATAAATCAATCTCAGCTTTTCCCTGTCTTTATCATATAAAGCTAAAGCCAACTTTAACAAAGCATTCAGGTAATTGTTAATATTCCTTCCTTCAACACTACCTTTTCCATCAACTTTTATTCCCAATTCTCGGGCAACTTCCAACGCATGTTTTACAGCCTCTTCTGAAATCTCAGGCCACTTATCCTGCCAAACCCTTTCCCGCTCAAAGCTTTTCAAATCAGCGGAAAGTGTCTTGTGATGCCCAAGTACAGACAGTATGTGATATGGAAAGTAGGCTTCTTTACTCCTTTCATTTACCATAAGAAAAAGGCACGAAAGAACTTCGTGCCTAAAGTGTTTTACCCCTGAAAGCTTCTTTTTTTCTATTATTCTCTTCATGAATTCTTGAAAATACGAATTAAGCTTTCCGAAATCGTGGAAAACTACAGCAGTTTTCATTTTTTGAATGAAATCCTCAATGTCAATACCATAATTTGAAAGAATACGTTCAAGGACCGGATACTTTGACCGAATTTCAAAGTCCAGTATCTCAGTGCACTTTTTAACATGATACTCGTATGTTCCTTCATAATCGTCGACAGGCTTTGCAAAATACATCTAGAGCACCCCTCTTATCCTTCGTGCTTCATAACGGCTGCAAATTTATTGCCAAATACAAGGACTTCAGCTTCTGTCTCCAATACATGGTTGTCTCCCATAAAGGTTATGTCCAAATATTTTACAGCCTTTCGTACACCATTAGCATCAAACTCAAAATCACAAGGCAGTTTTTTGACTATAGGAGGCTTTAGTGTAAGACTTATCTTTGACTTCTTCACCTTTTCCCAATCAACTTTGAGCTTTCTCGAATAATCCCCCGGCAGCCATGTATTTGTCAGAATTTTTCTTTTTTCACAGCTGATTTCCTCAAACATTTCCACAGAACATATCTTGGCAATTTCATCGCTATTACCCAAAGTTATTGCATAAACCGGATTTTCGAAGGCATCTGCAAGCTCTCTTATAATTTCACGCTTTTCGCATACAAAAAATATCTCAACTTTTAAATCCGATAAGAAATTCCTTATAATAATAGCATTGGTAATCTCCCCGGATTTGAGCTTTGTATAATTCCATAAATCCTTTCCTTTTCCTTCGCTGTTTCCATTGCATCCAACCATAACAGCGTTCTCTTTCATAAATGCCAGTGCATCCTCAAAAGAAAGCCCTAAAGCCGCACCTGCAATTCCCGTTATAGTGCTGGGCGGCGGAAGGGGCATTGTGTCATGATAAAGCTGAGCCCCGGGATCTCTAAAAGAAGCAGTTTTTGCATAAAGTGTAACCACTAAACCATACATGGCAATACCTCGATTCTTTTAGTCTTTATAGTACTCCTCAACCCAAGAATGGATTTTTTCAAAGCATTGCCCCAAAGGAAGCGCCATTTCACTGTCTTGACGGAAAAACCCTTTTCTTTCTCCGATGGAATAATCAATTATCTGTTTTTGAGAATCATCTATGGTGTTTTTTACAAGGCTTATATCAACAATACCATTGGAACTAATTTTGATACACTCTAAAAATAAGGGGTTTTTAACCTTCAAAAGAGCAGCTGCCACAAACTTGGGGGATACATCGCTTAAAAAACGGCTTTGGCGTCCTACTGTCCATAGATTCTGTATCGCATCAACAAGTGCCTTTACTCGTTTTTTCTTTTCATCCTGTGATAAATTCAATTCATACTCATCCCCGGGACTCTTTTCTCCAACTCTATCCAGCTCAATTAACACGGTGCCCACATAATATCCGGAATGAATCTCGGTTTCAAATATATTCGGCGTCCCTCCGGCCTTTACCGACATATAATTTGTGCCAAAATCCATTCCTCCTCCATACGCCTCTAATGCCACAAGGGGAGATACTCTTACAGGACTCGTCCTTTTTACGGTTTTGCTCGAATCTGCATTCATAAAACCAAAAAGGTCGTCATCGATATATTTTGAAGGCTCACACAGTGTAGATGCTGCTCCTTTCTTTTGTTTAGCAACTGTAGTTTCCGAAAGCTCCCATCCCATTGATGCCAATTGCTCCCTCAAGGCCCTCCTTACAGCCTGGGATGAACAATAGGGATATTCCTTTCCGTCATTCATCTGTATTTTCTTTATGCTTACAATATTGTCCGCTTCCTTGTCGGCTCCATTTAGTGAGGAATATGTAGCTTTTGTAATGTATGTAATAGTAATAGCTTTGGCATCTTTCATGATTATTAATCCTCCTTCTCTTTGCTGTTTTTCGCATTATAAATATTCAAAGCACCAAGCACACAGTAAGCCCTGAAATCTTCAAAATCCACCTCTTCCAAAATTCCCTCCAGGATGTTCTTCGATACCGCAATCCCGTACCTGAACTGCAGGTTGTTAAGCTGGTTTATAAAGTCGGTTTTTGTCCTTGATTTCCTCAGTTGATACAAATCTCCTTTAATTTTCTTTAATGCCTGCTTCTCGCTTTCGTTTTCCGTCTTGGCCATCTCAACTGCCTGAATTACAATCTGTTTTCCCAAATTGACGGCCGTTTCAATTTGCTCCTTGTTCATCTCATCACCCCTTATTATTTGGTCATATTCTATTGTGAATTTTAAAATATTGCTCATGGAAATTCTTTGCTCCCTCATAACCATCCTGAAAGCAAACTGTTCAATATGTCTTAAGATACTGTTTTTTCTTAAAACATTTCTGAGTATCTTCTCCCTGAAAGCATACTTTTCTTCGTACAGACTGCTAAACAGCTTGCGCGTATTAACTCCGGATTTCTTCATATGGTGTATCAGCCTGTAAAAATATCCAAGCTCATCATATAAAACAAGGTTTTTTGTCAAAAATGTCTGTCCACTGTCCACTGCATAAAACACGTTTATTTGAACAGGCATTTTGCTGAGTTTCTCGATAAATTCAAAGAAAAAGTTGTCCGAATTTGCATCATCCGAAGTTTCTTCACTTTCAGTGCTCTCTTTCAAAAGCAGGCTGTATTTTTCCTCCATAAAGGCCCACAGCAGCTCATAAGGTGCATTACATTTTCTTATGAGGCTGTCCTCTTCCTGACCAATATTGGCATAAAAATATTTGTCGTCCAACATCCGAAGGCTGGATAACGAACCAAACTCCTTCTGCATCTCAATAAGCTTGTCAATGTCCGGTGATGTCACTTGAATAACAAAGAGAGAATCATTGGTTCTTTTATATGCTAAAGACTCAATTGCAAATTTGGATACAAATTCACATTCCCAGCAGAGTTTTGCAGGATTCTTTCCTTGGGAATTAAATGATTTTGTTGCATTGGAACTGGCAAAAAGCAAGAACGATGGGAGACCTACTTCTGTCACATACTGTGAATGCTTTCCGCAAACACAGCACACCTCGCTTTTTCCTTTTTTCTTTTCTTCCGGCAAAATGGCGAGTTTCTGATGACAGACAGGCTGACTTAAAAGCAGTAATTTTTTTGAACCCCACAATTTGGTTTTGGTTCTCTCCAAAAACTCATCAACTCTTGATTTAAGAGGCTCTGTAATGTCACCGTAAGGAATCCCTTCTCCTTGCCAACTCCTTGCACCAATAAACAAGCTTACAACAGGAGTCGGATTCCTTTTGGGCATCAACTTTATTTCGTCATTCTCTTTATTATAAACTACAAGTTCAGGATTCTCCTTCTGCTTTATAGTAGAAACATTCCAGTACCTTTCAGCCAAAATCTCATAACAGGTTTCAAAATAAGCCCGAAGAGTATCCGCATCTTTACTTCGAAATCTTAAGGCCTGATTTTGGCTGTCCACATTCACCTCAACATTAAATTTCAACAATCTCTCATCCTGACTTTTAAAAATTGAATAAAGCCCTGCAATACCAGCATCGAACCACCAATGCCTCCTCAACGCTATACTATATTCCACAGCACCACCCCCTATATTAACTTAAAGCATCCAAAACCTTGGGAATTCTTCCCTCCAATCCCCGCATCATAAGCGAGCTTTATAATCTCCTGGTTACCTTTTAAAACAAAATCCCCCATCCATCCCTCTATAATAAACCCATCATAACTGCTTATAACTTTTGTGCATTTATCCGAAATAACCTCTATATCAAAATCAATATTGCTCTTGCAATCTTCTTTGTAGAATGCCCTGTATTTTTTAATCAAATTATCCCTTATAATTCTTTTGAAATCGTGATTATACGGAGAAAAGTAGACTGTTCTTTTATCATCCAAAGTTGAATAAGCTGTGACTGGTGAAAGCATCCTTATTTTCTGAATACTCTTCGGCTCTTCCATAATAATATCCATTTTATTTACATAAGCTTTATGGCCTGCGATTTCTACATCTCTTTGCAGAAGAGATAAAGACAAGTCAATAAAAAAATCATCGTAGCAAGAAGAAACAATTAATTCTACAGGAGATTGATATATAATTTTTTTCCTTTTGGAGTCAATTGAAAATTTGCCTTGAAGTCTTGAAAATGTAAACATTTTATATTTACGTTTTTCATAAGAAAATCCCTTATCATGTATAAACTGCGCCAAATCTTTATCCATGATATTTCTATATATAAATCCCTGAAGAATTTTATTATAGTTGAACGGCAACTCAAGACTTTTGTCGAATTCAATACTAACTATAAACCTCATTTTTTACTCCCCTAGATACTGCAAAATGGAAAACTATTAACACAAATATAATTCTTATTCTAAATAATAACACAAAAAATAATATGCTGCAATAATGATGAAAATAAGAAAAATAAGAAAAATAAGAATAAATAGACATAATCCTCCTATACCAAATAATATAATGCAATTTAAAATACATTCTGGTATAATATTTTCATTAAAAAATTATACAAGATGCGTTAAAGGACTTCAAAAAACATTTAAAGGTGAGTCAGATGTTAAAGCAAAAGATATTAAACGGAAAGTCGGGTATTATTACTTACGGAATAACCCCTCCTAAGAAAAACAATACAGAAGAAAAGATAAAAGAAATATCCCAAAAACATATTGAAAGAATAAATGGTTTGGATATTGACGGTTTGGTCATATACGATATTCAAGATGAAAAAGACCGTATTTCCGAAAACAGGCCGTTTCCCTTTATAGAAACCGTTGATCCGCAAATTTACAGCGAAAACTATTTAAAAGATTTAAAAATCCCCAAAATCATTTACAGGAGTGTTGGCAAGTACACCCCGGATGAGTTTCGTAATTTAATACGTCCGGTTTCCGGTGAAGATGCCTTTTCTGTCTTTGTGGGCGCAGCTTCAAGAAATCAGTCCGTGCTGCTAAAATTGTCCGATGCCTATAAAATAAGGCAAGACACAAATCCGGATCTTATGTTGGGCGGTGTTGCCATACCTGAAAGGCATATGAAAAATTTCGATGAGCATCTTAGAATAATTGACAAAATCAATAAGGGCTGCAAATATTTTATTACTCAAGCCGTATATAATGTTGAGGCTGCAAAGGATTTTCTGTCCGATTATTACTACTACTCAAAAAATAGTAACCTGACAATGGTTCCGGTTATATTTACCCTTACTCCTTGCGGCTCGACGAAAACATTGGAATTTATGAAGTGGCTGGGAATCAGCATACCCAGGTGGCTTGAAAATGACCTGATGAATTCCGAAGATATACTAAACAAATCAGTTTCCCTCTCAAAGTCCATATTTAACGAACTGATGGAATTTTGCCTTGAAAAAGGAATTCCCGTAGGCTGCAATATTGAGAGTGTGTCCGTTCGGAAAGTCGAAATAGAAGCTTCAATTGCTTTGGCAAAGGATATAAAATATATGATGAAGGGAATATAGAATCTTCCATATTCCCTTTACAACTCTTTTTTATCTTACTGCAAGAAAGTAGAGAATAACAATCAATCCCAATATAATTCTGTAATAGCCAAACGCTTTAAAATCATTTCTCTTAATATATCCTATAAGAAATTTGATAGCGAAAATCGAAACCGCAAAGGCAACAATCATACCCGTAATAAGTATAATTAATTCAATTTGCGAAAAAGCAAATCCAAACTTCACGAGCTTTAAAAGGCTTGCCCCAAACATAACGGGTATTGCCAGGTAAAACGAAAACTCTGCGGCTATTTCTCTTGAGCAGCCGATCATTATTGCGCCCAGAATTGTTGCACCGGAACGGGATGTTCCCGGAATAAGAGCAAGAACCTGGAATGCTCCGATTAACAGTACAGCTTTGTAGCCAAGCTCATCAAAAGTTTTGATTGCAGCAATCTTTGACTTATTGCGGTTTTCCATGATGATAAACAAAACACCGTAACCAATCAATGTAATAGCAACTGTTATGTAGTTGTAAAACATTGCATCAATTTTATCATCAAATGGTACGCCTATCAACGCCGCCGGCAAGGTAGCCGCCAGCACCTTAATCCACAAGGAAAAAGTATCTTTTTTTATATGCACACCGTTTTCGAAAGAAAAAGGAAAAAGCTTGTTCCAATATAGAACAACCACTGCCATAATGGCTCCAAGCTGTATGACAACCCTGAACATTTCCATAAATTCATCGGACATATTTATCTTTATAAACTCTTCTGCCAGAATCATATGCCCGGTACTGCTTATGGGCAGCCACTCTGTAATTCCCTCGATAATGCCTAAAATTATCGCCTTAATTAATTCCACGCCGTTGCATCCCCCTGCAAATGTATTTTTGTATCAGTTCAATATACCGTATGTCTGTTTTATAAGTATACCATATAAGCCAAGTTTATGACTATAACATTTTTGTAATATTGAATTTCATCCAAAACTTAAGAGCATACTTCTATTTCCCTGACCTCTTCGTTTCTTGACTTTATATACTTCCATTTTCCCGAAGCATACCTAAAATACACAATAGCTGCCCTTGTATATTGATCAAGCACCAGAGCTGCCCATGCGCCTATAAGTCCCCAGTGGAAGAAATGCACAAAGATATAAGCAACCACCACACGGAAAATCCATATGCCAAAAGCAGATGAATACAGCGGGAACATAGTATCCCCAGCTCCCCTGAGCACGCCGGCAAGAGAAAGCTGTGTCGACTGTCCGGGCTGGGCCAAAGCCATTATTTTAAGCACAACACTGGCCATTGCAGCCACTTCCAGTTCTTCGGTATATAGACATGCCAACGGATACGAAAACAAAATAAACATTACTCCCATAAAGCAGGCAACAGCAATAGCCATATGATGTATGATGTCTGCATACCTTTGAGCCCTCTCCTCATCATTTGCGCCAAGACTTTGTCCCACCAAAGTCGTACCGGCAACACCGAAAGCCATGCTGGGTGAAAAAGTGAGCCCGCAGATACTAAGACCTATTTGGTGAGCAGCAAATGTCATAGTTCCCAAGCTTGAGACTGTACGTGCAAACATCATAAGACCGCCCTGAATCACAAATTGCTCCAGTGCCGACGGCAAACCTATAGAGAAGACTTCTCTGGCAATGTCAAAATCTATTCGATAACTGCCCTTGACCTTAATTGAGATAGTAGACCGTTTTGAGAAAAATACTATATACAGGCTGACCGCACAGGCTATAAATCTTGATATAGTAGTGGAAATCGCAGCTCCTTCCACCCCCAATTTGGGAAAGCCAAACTTTCCGAATATAAGCAAATAGTTTCCCAGGACATTGAAAAGATTGCTGCCCACATTGTAAATCATGGGAATCGTTGTTTCCCCGGCCCCTCTTAGAGCAGCTGTAACTCCCATGTTAACTGCCTGGAAAACCAGCCCGGCAGATACTATTTGAAAGTATGCGGTAGCGTCCTTGATTGTATCTGCCTCTGCTCCCATAAATACTACTATCTGATGAGCCAAAGCAGCTCCTGCCACACTTACGGCAATTCCCATAATAAAGTTTAGAATAACGGACTGCCGTGCAACGGTATTCGCCTTTTCAGTGTTACCGGCACCAATATTCCATGCCACAATGGTGGTTGTACCCACGTTAACAGCCGCAAACACTGCCAACAGAACCATAAAAGGCGAAGTGGTAAGTCCTACGGCAGATATCGCTGCCGAACTGAGCCGCCCTACCATAATAGTGTCAACCATACTGAACAAAGTAGACATAACCAATTCTATAAATGCAGGCCATGTGAGGGATATTACCTCTAGCCTCATCTTCCTGGAATAACTTTGGGATTGTTTGATTTTACGTAAAAATCCCAGCAACTTAAATTCCCTTCCTTCTTTTTTGTAATGTTACTATTATACTCTTCGCATCAATAAACTTCAAATATATATTTTGCCTATAAAATAGTTTTTAAATTGCAAGTTTAATTGCCTTACAAAATCTTACAGAACCCTGTTTTA
>NZ_DAORXT010000057.1:0-19507 GCF_035371925.1 Acetivibrio sp.
GTTTTTTATCGTACCTATGAGGAATTGAAACGGCTTCCCATCGTCAAGAAGCTCTAAATCAATAGTGGTTTTTATCGTACCTATGAGGAATTGAAACATAGTTGCAGATTTTCCGACGCCCGGAGCACCGAGTGTTTTTATCGTACCTATAAGGATTTGAAACAGAGCATTTAAGGTATCCTCAAAACGTTTAATAGGATTTTTATCGTACCTATGAGGAAGTGATCGTACCTACCAAGAACTGAATCTAAAGAGCCCGAATCAACTTAGCTGTTTTATTGTTCCTATAACAACCTAAATCCCATTGCCATAGTATAATCAATGTCAAAGTCACATAACATATCGTTACTGAATATCATATATCAAAAGTCAAAATCAGCAACCATAAACGAGTTATATTGACACTAAAAATTTACCTCTAGAAAATCTATTGACTTTTTGATACTCTAGTGTTATCTTCACATTAGTTTATAAAACATCATTAGAAGGAAGGTGCTGCAACATTTACGCTCTTTTTATTGTATTAAATGAAGTCGATTATTTGGATGATATTTTGGCTAAATTTGTTGATGTTGGAGTAAGTGGTGCAACGATTTTGCATAGCCAGGGAATGGCAAGTGCCATTGTTAACAGCGATAATAATAAAATCTCACTCTTTAGTGCGTTAAAAAGCATCATTGAAAATATTCATCCATATAACAAAACCATCTTTACTGTTTTGGAAAATGAAGAATTAGTCGAAAAAGCTGTGTCTGCTGTTCAAAGTGTAATAGGAAAAGTATCCAGTCCGGGAATAGGATTTATGTTTACCGTTCCCATTGGAAAAATATATCCTATGGGTTTATCAGAATAAACTGTAATGGCCGACAATTCCAGTTTTCAGCTTGTCCCGCATTTGTTGCCTTTATAGTTATGATAGACAAGAAGTATTATCAATCAAATATTATTTCTTCATGCTTCTATATTGTTTAAACTTTTTCAAAATCTCAGGGTATTCTTCAAAAAAGCTGTTTAATTGATCAATACTCCTTAAAGTATCAATGCTGAGATTATGCTCAATAAGCTCTGTTTCTATCAAAAGGTTGTCACGGATTCCGATACTGCTTAGGAATTTCTCAATTATATTGTGCCTTTTCAAAAGAAACTCTCCCAATGCTTTTCCTTTCTCAGTAAGGGTAATGATACCATATTTTTCATACTCCACAAACCCCTTTTGGAATAGCTTTTGAACCATTTTCGTTGCCGATGAAGGTCTTACGTTTAGCATCTCCGCAAGTGTGTTGATGCGCATATAGCCTTCGTTTCCTATATTTCTATAAATCATCTCAAGATAATCTTCCATTGCAGAAGTCAAAAGCTTTTTCTCCTGCTCGAGGAGCTGATATCCTCTAACTGTGTGAAATTCATTGCTTTCCATTTTAACACCATCCTGTTTTGCGGATATTCTTATATAATTAATTATATTCGTAACACAGTTATTTTATATTTCATATATTAGTCTTGAGAAACAAAATTTCTCTCCGCTTATTTTGAGAATATAACAAATAAACATAACACATTTCGGAGGTATTTATTATGACTGGAGAGCAAATTACCCTGGATTCTTTGCCTATAGGGAGAAAAGCAAAAGTAAAATTCCTTACATCAGACGGACCAATCCGCAGAAGAATGCTGGACCTCGGGCTGGTTTCGGATACCGTTGTGGAGGCTTTGCAAAAAAGTCCTTCCGGAGACCCTACTGCCTATCACATCCGAGGTGCAGTAATTGCCCTTCGTTCTGAAGAAGCTAAAAAAATCATGGTCGAAGTAAATTAAGCTGATTCGGGGAGTTCTCTCGACTTGGCAGAACTCCCCCAAATGAATATTCAGGAGGTTTAAAAATGGGACTTACGAGTGAATCCACAGGTATAGGTGTCTTAGAGAATAAGCTTACTATTGTAAAAAGCACACCTGTCGACAAAGTCATAGCCTTAGCCGGAAACCCCAATGTCGGCAAAAGCACAGTATTCAACAGCCTTACCGGATTAAACCAGCATACGGGAAACTGGCCCGGCAAAACCGTTACCAATGCTCAGGGAAGATACAGGCATAAAGATAAAAATTTCATTATGGTCGATATTCCGGGTACATATTCTCTCATGGCCAACTCCATAGAAGAAGAAGTGGCAAGGGATTTCGTCTGCTTTGGACAGCCTGACGCCACAGTCGTTGTAACCGACGCTACATGCCTTGAGAGAAATCTGAACCTGGTACTTCAAACCCTTGAAATCACAAACAAAGTTGTTGTTTGCGTCAACTTAATTGACGAAGCGGAAAGAAAAAAAATCAAAATTGACTACAGCAAGCTCTCAAAGCATCTGGGTGTACCCGTGATTCCCACAAATGCCAGAAGCAACAAAGGGCTTGACAAGTTAATGGACGCGGTCTACGATATTTCAACCAAAGATACCGCATCTCATCCTATAAAAATAACCTATGACGGCATCATTGAAGAAGCAATTGAAATGGTTAAGCCAAAAATTGAGGAAATAGCCGGGGAAAAAGTTAACAGCCGTTGGGCCGCACTCAAACTTTTGGACAGTGATGATACTTTGCTGGAATCATTGAATAATTTCCTTGGTTTTAACCTTTTGGATGATGAAGAACTTTCCGGACTTGTTGACATGGCCAAAAAGCACCTTGTCGATAACGGTATCGGGGAGGAACAGCTCAGAGACAGGATCGTCACAAAACTGGTGAAAATCGCGGAAGAAATCTGCCGTAATGTAATTACCTTTGAAAACAAGCAATACGACCATATTGACAGAAAAATAGACAAAATTCTAACATCAAGAATTTTCGGAATACCCGTAATGCTTGCTATGCTTGGAGTAATCTTTTGGATTACAATTACCGGAGCAAACTACCCTTCCCAAATGCTTTCAAATTTCTTTTCCTGGATTGAGGAACGGCTAACCGACTTTTTTGCCTGGGCGGGTACTCCGGAATGGGTTCATGGCTTGCTTGTGTTAGGAGTCTTTCGAACTGTGGCTTGGGTTGTATCGGTCATGCTTCCTCCAATGGCTATATTCTTCCCGTTGTTTACACTGCTCGAGGATTTAGGTTATCTTCCGAGAGTAGCTTTTAACCTTGACAATTTCTTTAAAAAAGCATGCGCCCACGGCAAACAATCTCTAACCATGTGCATGGGATTTGGGTGCAATGCCGCCGGTGTTATCGGATGCAGAATAATTGACTCTCCACGGGAAAGGCTGATAGCTGTAATCACCAACAATTTTGTTCCATGCAACGGTCGTTTTCCCACGTTGATTGCCATAATAACCATGTTCTTTGTGGGAAATTTCATAGGATTTTCACAATCTGTATTTTCAACACTTTTTTTAACCGGAGTAATTCTTTTGGGTATTGTAATGACATTGCTTGTTTCAAAACTGTTGTCCAAAACAATATTAAAAGGGCTTCCTTCTTCCTTTGCCCTGGAGCTTCCACCTTACAGAAAGCCCCAAATAGGCAGGATTATTGTACGATCCATATTTGACAGAACTCTGTTTGTATTGGGAAGGGCTGTTTCGGTAGCCATCCCTGCCGGTCTTGTGATATGGATTATGGCAAACATACATGTAGAAGGCCAAAGTCTATTATCCCTTTGCGCAGGCTTTCTCGATCCCTTTGCCAAATTAATAGGCCTGGACGGCTACATTCTTATGGCTTTCATTCTCGGTTTTCCTGCTAATGAAATTGTGGTTCCGATAATTATAATGAGCTATATGTCAACCACAAGTATGATGGAGCTTGAAAACTTAAACCAGTTGAAGCAATTGCTTTTAGACAACGGCTGGACTTGGGTTACAGCGCTGTGCGTCATGCTGTTCTCCCTGATGCACTGGCCCTGCAGTACCACCTGTCTGACCATAAGAAAAGAAACTCAGAGCTGGAAGTGGACGCTCATTTCGATTTTGGTTCCAACTTTGTCAGGTATTGTGATTTGCTTCATAGTTGCAAATTTGGCAAGACTTTTGGCACTGGTTTAAATATATTTGCCTATGCATCTAAAAATATAAGGAGAGTATTATGCTCTCCTTATGTTCTATATTTTCTTCTTTTAAATGTAGCGACAAATATCAATCCCGGAATAAGTGCGGCAACCGACAATAATAAAACTACGCTTTGACTATTAGATTGTTGGTTGTTTCGGAACCTCTCCATGCCGCCACGGAATTGCATATTGCCGGGTGGTTGCATACCTTCCGGGAATTGCATTCCGTCAGGTATTCGCATTCCGTTCGGCATCTGCATATCTTCAGGCATTTGCATTCCTTCCGGCATCTGCATACCTTCAGGCATTTGCATTCCTTCCGGTATCTGCATTCCGTCAGGTATTTGCATTCCGTCAGGCATTTGCATTCCGTCAGGCATTTGCATTCCTCCCGGTATTTGCATCCCATCAGGTATCTGCATGCCTCTTCCCATACCTCCCATGCCGCCCATATCCGACAGGTTTAATGTCGTTTCTATACTGCCATATGAAGTTGAAGGCTGGCTTCCTTCAAGCTGAGCCAAAATACTTTTAGCTCTGTCCTTTCCGAAGGTCAAAATCGCCTTTACACCCTTTTGGTACTCTTCAAACGTATAAAACGCAGTCGCATCATTTTTCACATAATCGCCGATAAGTGCATTTATTCTGTTTATAGAATTTTCATATACCCCGCTATAAACATACTTTTCCGCTATCTCTCTCAAATAGCCATGATAACGTTCCTTGTATTCGGGTACTTCCAGAAGCTTGCCTATAAGGGGTGCATTTTCCAAGCTTCCTGTTACAGGATTGTCTATCGGAAAATTCACCGCACGGGAAGCGTCATTCATTCCAAAGCCAGCGAATGACAGGTTGAAATCCCATGGCAAAATTGAAAATACTCCGTCTTCCTCGTAGAGATAATAATTGTGATACATACCACCACTATAGCCGTCCAGATTAACCAAGAAGGTATTCACTGCCCAAAATCTCAGTATTTCATCCACATCAAGGTATTGCTCTAGGTTGGTTCCTTCATTAAGGTTCTTAATCATCTCGACTACTTTTTCAAAGTCAGCATCTGTTGTAGTTTTAAAGACTGCACCTTCCCTTATGGTATAATAGCTTGATGGGGAATCATCTATATATTTTAAGTCGGCGCCGCCTCTTGCACCCATTCCTCCAAATCCACCTGGAAATCCGCCTCCAAAACCTCCGTTAAATCTTCCCTGAGCTCCGTCTCCATCCGGTATCTGCTCCATTCCGGACGCATTTGAGGTCTGCTCTTTTCCGGCTTCATTTTGCACCTGTTCTGTACTGTCTTTATTTGGCATCTGAGGCATTTCGGCTCCATTTGGCCTCTGCCATCTTCCGCCTCCGTCGGGCATCTGCGGCATTCCTGACTCATTCGGCTTCTGCTCTCCTCCGCCTCCATTGGGCATCTGTGGCATTTCTGCTCCATTTGGCCTCTGCCATCTTCCGGCTCCGTTGGGCATCTGTTGCATTCCTGCTCCATTTGGCCTCTGATCCTCACCGGAATCATTTTGCATCTGGTCTCTCCATCTTCCCGGAAATTGCATTGCGTTGGAACCGCCGTTCTGCTGTCTATCCCTGCCGCCTCCCATATCCATTGACTCGGGTTTATAGAGATTGCCGGTTACGCTTCCAAAATGCCTTTCAATATAGCTTTCATCAATTGCTTCAATAGCAAGATACAAACCCCAATCCTCATTATTTATCTTAATATTGGAATAAGCACATGCCGATGAAGGTACACCCATAAAGTCAAACAGTTCATAAGAAAGATATTCCTTCAAATACGTTTTATCCGATATAATATTGTTCAAAACAATTTTCTCTGCTCCATGGAATGTTTGTCCGTCGATATATTCGCTAAAATCAAGCTTGAAGCTATAGCGTTTTGGCGAATTACTCATTGCAACCTGTGAAAGGCTGGAATTTCCCTTTGGCCGGATACCCACGTTATAAAATGTCTCGCCGTTAATTGTTATGTTGCAAGTTCTATACTCTTCCAAAGTGGCATTTTCCAACATCCATTCAAGGTCATTCTCATCCATTTCAATGCTTATTTCGTTCACAACGTCACTGTTAAATATCTTGTCAATATACTCCGGCTGTGCATTAACCTGTGCCGCATATGGAAAAAATCTCGGAACAAGAGCCATACCGGTTATAAGGAGAGCTATGCACAATATCGTTACCGCTATCTTTAGAACCGTTTTTTTACTTACATTTTCATCCAAACATATCACCTCTCCCTCATACAAGTTAAAAAATCATTCTTAACTCATATAATCCCCATTATAGCTTACCATAACAGCACTCAAAACTCCGTTCTGCCTGCTTATCTCATTTACAAATTCCGTTTCCATGCTCTTAAGACGTACTTCAATTGCAACCTCAATTCCTTTTCCTCCGGTTATGGTCTTTGACTTTACCACATGCTTTTTCACTTTGTCTTTTACTATGTTCATTACATTGCTTTCCGCTTTTTCATTCTCGCAGTTCACTACCAAAATATAAGGATTGTCAGTATTGCTCTTGTTTACAAACAACACCAGTATTATTCCTATAAAGAGAGAACCGAATACAGCCAAAGGTATGAGTCCTGCACCCAATACGATACCGACGGCTATGGACCAGAAAAGATATGCAATGTCCATGGGATCCTTTATGGCGGAGCGGAATCTTACAATTGACAGAGCACCAACCATACCCAAAGACAGCACAACATTGGAAGTCACTGCAAGTATCACCAAAGTGGTTATCATTGTAAGGGCTATCAATGAAATGCTAAAGCTTCTGGAATACATAACTCCTTTATAGGTTTTCTTGTACACAAAATATATGAATAGTCCTATGCAAAACGCCAATCCAAAGGCTATTGCGGCATCCAACAGTGAAATGCTCGACACCTTCTCCAAAAAGTTTGACTTGAAAATATCATTGAAATTTATCTGGTTCCTCATGCTTTTTCCTCCTCATTTTCTCAACAATCTTATTTTACTAATAATACATTCTGCAAAGAGCATATTTTGACACTGAAAGCTTTTGACGGTCACCTATCTGCAGAATATCACCGATTACCTCAGGGAGAAATTCATCATACTTTACTTCAAGTACCGCTAGATGTTTAGGAAGAGTCTCCACTGTGGGAAGCTCCCTGCTAAATAAATCATTACTCATAAGCCCCGTCCTTATGGATTTGTCGATTGTAACTCTTACGTTTCCGGGGCTATAGACATAGGCATTCCTGGTATAATCCACAATGGTGCGCGGCCTAAGGTGCTGATGCATCATTTTATGGTATATTTCAATCAATACCGGATTATCTGTGTCTTTCATCCATTTAATATTTCCATCCAATATATCCTTGCACTGCTCTTTTGAAATATTTACGCTTAATTTGGCCGTAAGGCCGTTCACCTTCATCTTTTTCTCAAGCTTTATAAGCGAATCGTCATGGTTGTATAAACGGATACGGATTTTTTCGCGGTTATCCACCCCATCAATCTTCTCCATCAGCGCCTTGTTCTCCGGAGTATCAAAATACAAGCTGCGTATAAGGTAAGACCCGTCAGGCCCTCCATTTAAATCCGGCTCCATAACACACCTTAGTTTCCTTTGCAGCAGCAGACAATCGGCGGAATTGATATAATGCTTTATTTCATGGCGGAATTTTATTTTATTCACCCAATCACCCCCCTTAAACCATATAATCAGCCCTTTTTGTCTACAAAATAATTTTAGCACCTTGCATTAATATAAATCTCCGCAGAAATGTGGCAAATATATGGCACAAAGCTAAAAAACATGATATTTCATTTTGTCCGTGATAAAATATATCTTGAGGTGGATTTTCTATGGAAAATAAAAAACTTATTTATATCGCCGATGACGAGATAAATATTTGCAACATTATAAAGTCTTTTCTTCTAAAAGAGGGATACGACGTTGAAACCTTTAACGACGGACGTTCGATACTCGAAGCCTTCAATGAAAAGCCTGCCGATTTACTTGTTATTGATATAATGATGCCGGAAATAGACGGATTTTCTCTTTGCTCAGCAATCCGCCGGCAAAGTACCGTACCTATTATAATTGTATCCGCCAAAGACACTGAGCCGGACAAAATAGCCGGTCTTACTTTAGGAAGCGACGATTACCTTACAAAGCCTTTCAGCCCCATGGAACTCATTGCCAGGATAAAAAGCATATTCCGAAGAATAGAACTGGACAAAATTAAAAATGACACAGTGCAAGAAATTAGGATTGGCGACATTATTATAAATGCCGATAAAAAACAGGCTGAGTTTAACGGTAAAAATATCGGGCTTACCGGCATGGAGTTTAATCTTTTGTACTATCTTGCTCAAAACAAAGACAAAGCAGTAAGCCGCACCGAACTTTTAGACAAGGTATGGGGCTTTGAAAATTACGTAGAAACGCGTGCCACGGATGACACAATAAAGAGACTTAGAAAAAAGCTTTCCGACAGCGGTTCTTCTCTCAAGATTGAAACCGTATGGGGTTTTGGTTTTAAAGTAAATGAAAAAGGATGATTGTATGAAGAAAAATACAATTGCTTGGAGAATTTTCAAATACAATATTATTGCAATTTCGGTTCTATTGACATTAACGACTATTGTATTTAACATTACCATCCAATCCTATATCGAAAACGACATCAAAGAACAGTTGAGTACAATTGCTCAACGGGCTGAAGCTACTGCATTGTTCAGAGGTCCCGACTTTTTTCTGCCTCAAGGATTGCAAAAGCCACCCATTCTTCCGGGCAGACAAAATGGCATGCCGAGGGGAAACAATGATTTGTTTGGGTTCTATTTCTTCTTGGACCGTTCCTTAAGAGAACCACTTTCGATTCTGAACGCCGATTTTATACTTCTTGACAACAACATGGAAATCATCACGCCTCCGGAAGGAGATTATTTCACCCCTTCAAGCGAAATAGCAAACGAAATAACAAATAAAATTAAAAAAATGGACAGCTCCAAAGGCCAGGAGTATGTTTACTTTAATTTAAACAACACCGATTATATTTCCATCGTCAAGCCCGTTTCCGACAAGAATTCCTTTGGCTTGGGATGGTTGGTTATTTATTCGAGCCTTCAAAAAGTCAATCAGCTGCAGCTGGGTATAAATGTGATACTCTTTGTCATTGTGCTTTTATCGGCATTGATTTTTGCCATATTTTCTTCTCTTTCGGCCAAAAAAATATCGGCACCCTTTTCTTCTTTAAATCAACACATCCGAGCTATTGCCGAGAGGAATTTTGGTGTAAAAATCGAAATGCCGGTGGATGCCGAACTGCAGGAGCTGGTAAACAGCATAAATATAATGTCTGAAAAACTGGAGTCCTATGATAAAGCCCAGAAGACCTTTTTTCAAAATGCTTCCCATGAGTTTAGAACTCCTCTCATGTCCATCCAAAGCTATGCAGAGGGAATAAAATATGAAGTAGTGGACAAAAATACTGCTGCCGATATTATCATTGACGAAACAAAGCGGATGACCCACCTTGTGGAAGATTTACTGTACCTTTCACGCCTTGATACAATCGAGGAAAACTACCGTTTTGCCGGCATTGATTTCAGGGATTTTATAAATGCCTGTCAGGAGCGTATGTATGGTATAGCATCAAAAAGCGGAATCACTCTTGATGTCAAAAACATAAATGATATAGTCATGGTATATGCTGACGAGGAAAAGCTTTTTCGTGCCTTTACAAATATCATTGGCAACTGCATTAGATATGCCAATAACATTGTAAGCATTGTTCCGAAAATTATCGACCGCTGCCAAATTGAAGTCATTATCCGGGATGACGGTCCCGGAATTGATTCCAATGATCTTCCCAACATCTTTGAAAGGTTTTACAAAGGCAAAAAAGGCAATGTCGGTCTTGGTCTTGCCATCAGCAAAAACATTATTGAAAGACACAACGGAAAAATCACCGCCAAGAACTCAGAATCCGGTGCAGTGTTTACCATTGTGCTTCCTATTAAACGCTCCTAAAAGCTTTAGCTAAATAATTCTATTCATCAAAAATCTCTATCGACTCATATTAACCTTTGATTTGTCTTTAAATTATACGGCTTACTTGTTATCCTATTTATTATTTTGCGTCAATGCATTTTCAATAGCTTTTAATATTACCTTACTGCTGTTTGTGGCTCCCGATATAGCGTCAACCTCAATAGATTGCTCAGCTATCACTCTGTCGGTTATTGCTTCTGCGCTTTTGCCCTTTTCATTTTTATGCTTTTCTATTTTAATACTTTCAATTCTATTTCCTTCAACTGTAACGCTGACATCCGCAGCCACCAAAATTGCATCAAAGAACCCTCTATAAACACCATGCTCTATAGTTGACAAATCAGGGTTTTGGATTTTAATCTCCGATACAATTTTTTTATACTCCCATGTTTGATATAAATACCTGCCACCAAAAAACAACGCCAAAGCAAAAACAGCTACCGATACTCCAAGAGCAATTTTCTTTTACATTTCTCTCTACCTCTGATTTATGAATTTTTTCATTAATGTTGCATCACCTTTTCCGCAGTATGAATTATATTTATGAACCCTCTTTTTTCTCTTCAATAGGGTCCATATGGACTACTATATCAACCCCAAGCTCATTTTTTATTTTTTGCTCAATTTCATCAATTATCGAATGTATTTTAACTATATTCTCCCCTTCATATACTTCGGCATGAATTGATGCGCTTATTCTTCCGGGGCCGTAATCATGAACTTTAAGGTCATGGATGCCCTTTATTTCATCTGTGTTGAAATATGCTTTTATCTTTTTAGTGAGTTCTTCATCGGGACATAAGCCCAAAAGCAGGTCCACCGCATCTTTCGCAATACTAAATCCCGTATACATAATCAACGCGGATATGATCAGACCCATAATTCCATCTAACGGAAAGGCGACAACTCTTCCGATTAATGTTCCGGCCACCACTGCAGTTGTGGCAACGGCATCATTGAGGCTGTCTTGAGCCGTCGCTTTATTAATGCTCGAATTGATTATTCTCCCTATGTATCTATTGTATGAAAACATCCACAATTTTACAAGTATCGAGATGATAAGCATTGAAATAGATATTGCGTTAAATGTCACTTCTTCGGGTTTGATTATTTTCCCAAAGGAATTTCTTAAAAGCTCAAGGCCAACCGCAAATATAATAAACGACACCACAAGAGAAGATATATACTCATACCTTCCGTGCCCATGGGGATGCTCATCGTCTGGAGGCCGGTTGCTGAGCTTTACCCCCAGTATCGCAACCACTGATGAACCTAAGTCGCTCAAATTGTTAAAGGCATCGGAGATTACTGCAATACTGTTTATGAAGAGTCCCGTGGTTATTTTTAAACTAAATAAAAACACATTGCAAATAATTCCTATTACTCCCGACAACACTCCGTAGGATTCCCTTACCTTTTTATCCTCCACATTTTGATAATCCTTAATACACCACTTAATTAAAAGTTTAATCAATTTTAGACCTCCATTTCAAATTGGCGATGCTTATAAAAATTATTTACCCATATAATTAGTATATTCTACAGAGTGCAAAAAACACATCTGCGGAATACCCCTTCCCACAGATGTGTTTATGTGCTCCACAGTTAAATTCTCTTGAGCAGTGGAGTTTCCTTATAAATTAATCGTCTTGTAATTTAATTTTCTAAATACTGTTTAAAAAATCGAGGTATTATTTTATCGCACTTTTCATTTTACGCACATACTCTTCGACATGGGGTATACATTTTTCACCGTATTGAGCTACAATTTTTACAATTGCACTTCCAACTATTACCCCATCGGAGAATCCGGCCATTTCGGCAGCCTGCTCCGGGGTGGAAATGCCAAATCCAATGGCACACGGAATGTCTTTAACCTCTTTTACAACCTGTATCATTTCTTTGGCATCATCGCCGATTTTGTCCCTGACACCGGTAACACCCATGGAAGATACACAGTAAATAAAGCCCTCGGCTTCCTTGGCAATCATTCGAATGCGTTCCTTCGACGTGGGTGCTATCATTGAAATAAGCCGGACATCATATTCTTTGCAGAAAGGAGCCAATTCCTCCTTTTCCTCAAAGGGAATATCGGGAACAATGAGGGCATCAATTCCTGTTTCGCTGCATTTTCTCAAAAACTTTTCAGTCCCGTAAGTAAAGATTGGATTTGCATATGTCATAAAAGCAATAGGTACATCGCATGATTTGCGAATGCGTCCCACCATTTCAAAAATCCTGTCCGTTGTCGCACCGGCCGATAAAGCACGGCAATCCGCTTCCTGAATAACCGGTCCTTCCGCAACCGGGTCGGAAAACGGTATTCCCAGCTCAATCAAATCCGCCCCGGCTTTTGCCATCGTGTATACCAATTGTTCGGTTATCTCCAATGACGGGTCTCCCGCTGTGATAAAAGGAATAAATGCTTTCCCGCAGCCAAATGCCCTCTCTAATTTATTCATAAATTTGCACCCCCCTGTAACGCGCTATAGCCGCAACATCTTTATCTCCTCTTCCTGAAAGACATACAACAATGATTTGATCCTTGCCCATCGCCGGCGCAAGCTTCTTGGCATACGCCACAGCATGGGAGCTCTCAATTGCAGGAATTATACCCTCTGTACGGGAGAGGTATTCAAAAGCCTCCACAGCTTCATCGTCGGTAACAGCTACATATTGAGCCCTTCCAATATCCTTTAGGTGCGCATGCTCCGGTCCCACACCCGGGTAGTCCAGCCCTGCCGAAATGGAATAAACCGGTGCAATCTGTCCATACTCATCCTGGCAGAAATAAGACTTCATACCGTGGAAAATTCCCAGAGTACCCTTGGTCATTGTTGCCGCATGCTTGTCGGTGTCCACTCCTTTTCCTGCAGCCTCACATCCGATAAGGCGAACACTTGGGTCTTCAATAAAATCATAAAACGCTCCTATTGCATTGCTGCCTCCGCCAACACAGGCCATAACAACGTCGGGAAGCCTTCCTTCTTTCTCGATAATCTGCTTTTTTATCTCCCGGCTGATTACGCTCTGAAAATCTCTCACAATGGTCGGGAACGGATGCGGTCCCATGACGGAGCCCAGCACATAGTGGGTGTCATCAACCCTCCTTGACCATTCTCTCATAGTTTCATTTACGGCATCCTTCAACGTCTGGGTACCGCTTGTAACAGCATGAACCTTGGCTCCCAAAAGCTCCATTCTAAACACGTTCAATGCCTGACGCTCCGTGTCCTCCTTGCCCATGAATATTTCACATTCCAGTCCCATAAGCGCTGCAGCCGTTGCCGTTGCAACACCATGCTGTCCGGCACCGGTCTCGGCAATTACACGGGTTTTACCCATGCGTTTTGCAAGAAGCACCTGTCCCAAAACATTGTTTATTTTATGGGAACCTGTATGATTGAGGTCCTCACGTTTAAAATAAATCTTTGCTCCGTTAAGGTCCTTCGTCATCTTCTCCGCATAATATAGCAGAGACGGACGTCCTGCATAGTTTTTCAACAAGTCATTAAGTTCTGCTATAAACTGAGGATCGTTTTTAAAGTGATTATATGCCTCTTCCAATTCAATCACGGCTTTCATCAACAGTTCCGGAATGTATTGCCCGCCGTGGATTCCAAATCTTCCTTTTGACATATACGTCACCCTCCTTTTTAAAAATAAACTATACAAAATAAAAAACGCCTTTATCCCTCGATAGGGACAAAAGCCTTCAACTTCTGTGGTGCCACCCAAATTGACGAATAAATCGTCCTCTCATTTTTGTATACTAACATATACACCCCACTGATAACGGACAGGGTTCCCGTAAGCGCCTACTCTTTTTTCAATTTCGGGCTTCCCTCACAAGTCCATTCGGAACAACCTTTGCAACTGCACTCCCAGCAACCGGCAGCTCTCTTTGTGCAAGCAGTTGTACCTACTACTCTTGCTCATAGGTTTATTTATGTTATTATGATTAGTATATCATCAAATAACTAATTTTGTCAACAGCAAAATTTCCTCCAGAAGAAGATTGCTCCTTTAGAAAGGAAGAATACCGAGGTGCTCAAGAAGGATTTTACACCCCATTGCAATTAGAATAAACCCACCTGCAACTTCTGCTTTTGACTGAAACTTTTCTCCGAACACATTGCCAATCTTTACTCCTGCAAATGAAAAAGTAAAAGTGGTTATTCCTATCATTGTAACCGCAGGAATAATATTTACCTGTAAAAAGGCAAAGGTCACACCTATTGCCAGGGCATCAACACTTGTGGCAAATGCCATCATTGTAAGACTCTTAAGGCTAAAAGAGTCGTCTTCATCATATACTTCGCAGGTGTTTCGGGATTCCTTTATCATATTAATACCGATAATCGAAAGCAATCCAAAAGCAATCCAGTGGTCGATTGAGGTTATGTAGCTTTTAAACTGTGTTCCCAAAAGGTAGCCCAATAGGGGCATAAAGGCCTGGAACCCTCCGAAAAAGCAACCGGTTATAATTGCGTTCCTATAACTCATTTTTTTCATTGACAAGCCCTTACAGATTGCAACTGCAAAAGCATCCATCGAAAGTCCCACTGCAATAATCAGCAATTCTATATTTCCCATTCTTTTATGCTCCTTTGTATGTCAACTTGGCGTATAACAAGCACTGTACAAACCCACCTGAAATTTCAATAATATTTATACTAGCATAATTTCAATAAATTGCATAGATAATTTTTGCCGACTTCAATATCAAATTTTATACAATTACTTTAGGCTTTATACAACATCCATATTTATCGTAAAACCCTCCTTTTTCCTACAGATATCTGTCATTGAATTGACACTTTACTACTAAAATAGAGTATGAGATAATTATTTTCGTAAAAATGCAATTATTTAGAAAAGGGGTCGAAAAATGAACAAGAAACAGCTAATAGGATTAATTGTAGCAGGAGTAGTATTTGTTTTTGTTTGTTCTTCAAGCATTTTAATGAACACTGTTTCAAAAAAACTAGGATCATCTCTAAATCTCAGTAATATCGAAAACAGCCTTCCTCTTAGTCCATATATTGGTGTGATAAGTGTGGAAGGTACTATAGCGGACAGCGATTCAACCGCAAGCTTTATGGGAAGCGGATACAACCATAAAGAAACGCTGGAGCTTATTGAGGATATGAAAAACTCATCAAGCAACAAAGGTATCCTGTTGTATGTAGATTCCCCCGGCGGCGGCGTTTACGAAAGCGATGAATTATACTTGAAATTGAAAGAATACAAAGAAGAAACCGGAAGGCCGGTATGGACATATATGTCAAATCAGGCATGCTCCGGCGGTTATTACATTTCAATGGCATCCGACAAAGTATACTCAAATAGAAACACTTGGACCGGCTCCATCGGTGTTATCATTTCCCTGACAAATCTTAAAGAGTTGTATGATAACATCGGAATTAAAGGTATTTATATCACAAGCGGCAAAAACAAAGCAATGGGTGCTGCCGACCTGGATTTAACGGATGAGCAGCGTGACATATTGCAAAGTCTCGTAGACGAAGCATATGAGCAATTTGTTGAAATTGTGGCCGAAGGCAGAAAAATGACCGTAGATGAGGTGAAAAAAATTGCCGACGGCAGGATTCTTTCCGCAAAACAGGCCCTCGAACTCAACCTTATCGACGAAATAGCCACATATGAAGAAGTAAAAGAAGCTTTCAGTACGGAGCTGGGAGATGTTGAAGTCTATACACCTGAAAAGAACGATCCTTTCGGGCTAAGCTCCTTATTCGGTTATATAAGCAGCTTAAGACCTCGCTCTGATGCGGAAATAATATCCGAATTAATAAAGGCCAATGGAAATGGGGTGCCAATGTATTATGCAATGCCAGGACAATACTAAGACCATTTATGCAGGTTTTGGAGCCCGGCTGTCAGCATATCTTATTGATTCCTTGCTGGTGGGAATTGGGCTTTTAGTTGTGCGGATACCGATGCTTATAGCTTATCTTTTTGGATCTTCGAGTTTTATTACAAAACCGATACTGTTTGAGTTCAATATCTTTGACATTGTTATTTATTTGCTAAGCATTCTGTATTATACTCTAATGACATATTACTCCGGCTCGACACTGGGAAAAAAATATCTCAATCTTAAAGTGGTGAGTGCCAGCGGCGAAAAATTAACATTTATCAATGTACTATATAGAGAAACCATCGGTAAATACTTGTCGGGAGTTGTTATGTTTGTAGGTTATTTCCTGATTGCAATTGACGAGCAAAAACGCGGACTTCATGACATACTGTGCGACACCAGAGTTATTTATAACTTCAAAGTACCCGTTAAAGTAGTGGAAAGGGCTCCCGGTAAAAAATATGCCTGGACATGGAGTGTAAAAGAGGAATTTATGAACGACTTTTTGGAATTGCATTTAAAGCCTTCGGAAGAAATCCTCCAAGAGCAAAGAAAGGCAGGATATAAAAATTCTTCTTTTTTCAACAACGGCAATCAGTTCTTTTTTGTATTTGAATGCGACAACATCGAGTATGCCAATAACTATTTATCCTCAAGCCAGGTATGCCGCCAGTGGTATGAAAGCATTTCACCCATGGTGGAAAGCTCTTTTAATTTGAAAAACGGCTTAGCCGTTTAAAAGCCATTATATTTTTCGAATAAAACAAGCCTTCATTCATCTATTCCACAAGCTTTCAAAATGAATGAAGGCTGTTTTGCTCTTTATTTATATTTATTTTGAATTAATATTCTGTTTTTGAGCTCTTCTTAAAACATCATTTTTCACCAAAGTAAAAATAACTGTTGCAATCGGTACTCCTAGCAAAACGCCAACCGAACCTCCAACTCCGGCGCCCACAATTACCGCCAGAACAACCCATATTCCGGGAAGACCGAGACTGCTTCCCGCCACCCTTGGATATATTAAATTGTTTTCCAGCTGCTGCAATACTATCAGGTAAACCAAAAACCATATGGCTTTGGTTGGCGAAATCATTAACAGGAGCATGAAGGCGCAAAATCCTCCTATATATGCCCCAAAATACGGCACCAGTGCGGTAATCGCAATTAAAACACTTATGAGCAGCGCATATTCGAACCTGAGAATAATCATCCCGATAAAACATAGAGAACCTAAAATAAAGGCCTCTGCCAGCTGTCCATATATATATTTGTTAAACACATCCACTACAACACGATATACATAAGCTCCCTTATTATACAAGCCTTTGGGCAAATATGTGCCGAAAACTTTTTTGCATTGCCCCATAAGCCTTTCTTTTCCCGCTAAAATATATATGGAGAATACCACTGTTATTACCAATGTTGCAATGAATGACACCACTCCTGTCGTAATGCTGATAATCTTCGGCATAAGCTCGGTTATACTGCTTCCCAGCTTGTTTGTATATTCAAGAATTAATTTGTCCAAAGAAGAAAGGTCAATCTTTTCAAGGCCCAAAAGCTCAGATACTTCATTGGTCAAATCACAGAAATTGTCGATATACGCTCCCATATTGTTTAAGAATACCTGTATACTTTTTATGAGCTCCGGTATTATAAAGCTTATTATCAGCGTAATCATCAAAAATACCAGTAAATATGTAATCGTAATTGCCAGTCCCCTTGCAACACTCTTTAACCGGTTCTTGAATAATCTTTTATTCAAAAACTTTTCAACTGCCATACACGGCTTGTTTAAAACAAAAGCAATGGCAATTCCGATAAAAAAAGGCTTGAACAAAACAATAAATTTCCATACGGCCTGCATTATCGGTGTAAAATTGATAACAATGAGAACCAATGCCACTGCATATGTAATGACAATTATGAGATTCCTTGTCATTTTGTCACTCAATAAAATCAACTCCTCAAGAAATGAAGCTATATCATATACATTATTCTTATTATATTATGAACAGCTTAGAAAGGACAATAAGATAATATATATTTTCTATTATTTTCAAAATCTATTTTATTATATATGGAGATAATAATCAATATTATTTGTGAAATTATTGCGATATCAGGGCATTATAATATTACAATTTTATTGTATTATATCATAAAATATGTTAGTATAAGCACGGGATAATTATATTTTATGTCTAAATAAATAAAAAAGAGCATTTTTATGTCCTTTAATACCTGCTCGTACAAGGAGTGTAAAATATGGAAGAAAATATGGAGGGTAAAATCGAAAGCAATTTAGAAAACAATGGAGACGGTTCTGTTGAAAATTCTTCTGAAGCTCCGGGAGAAATCCGCATGGACAGCAGCATGGAGAACAGTAGTGTAAGTACTTTTACAAAGGTTCATACCACCGTTTCGTTTATTGTAATGGTTTTCGTAAGTTTTTTAGCCAATGCCATTCCCTTTAACAAAATGACAACAGGAGAAATATCCGAGCTCTATCCGAATCTTTTTGCCCCCGCAGGTATGGCCTTTTTAATATGGAGAGTTATTTATCTTTTACTTGCGGCATATACAATTTATCAGTTCGGCTTTTTAAAGAAAAATGACAGGGTCTTTAGCAAAGATTTAATTGAACATATAGGAGTTTTCTTCTCAATTTCATCCATTGCAAATACTGCATGGATATTCGCATGGCATTACAACGCCATCAGCATGTCCCTAATATTAATTGCCATTACGCTGATATGCTTGATTTACATTAATCTAAAGCTTAGAAAAGCAAATCTTGCATCGATAGAAAAGCTCTTCTTAAGACTTCCTTTCAGTATTTATTTCGGATGGATTACAATGGCGGCAATCGCCAATACCATTACATTTCTTTCAAGCATTCAATGGAATTGGTTCGGCATTTCCGAATCTATCTATACCACACTTGTTTTGATTGTTACTCTTTTAGTTTGCGGCATCATAATATTCAAAAATCAGGACTTTGCTTATGGTCTTTCCATTATCTGGGCCTTCATCGGTATTTTGATAAGGCATACTTCCGACAGCGGCTTTGGCGGTAAATACCCCGGTATTATTATTGTTCTCATTGTAAGTATCGTCTTGTTGCTTATTACCGACGTTTACATATTGGTTTCGGACAAAGAAAAGTTAAAAAGTTTCAAGCTGATTAAGCGATTAAAATAATGGGAAATATAAAAAAAATAATCGCTGAATGATATTTTTTAATATCCTCTATGATATAATAACGAATGGAAAAAAATTAAATTAAATGTGGGCATTATTATTTAGTTTTAGCATAATTTAAAATTTATTATAATAAAAAACAGAAGGGAGGTTTATTTTCTAGTATCAGCCGTACTTTTGCTTCTGGTGCTAAATCAAAAGCAAACTTTTTTCCAATTTTAGCTTTTCATCTTATGATTATCAAATGAGAAGCCGAAATAAGATTTATGTTAATTTACTTTCTGTTTTTCAAAAAGCAGAAAGAATTTAAGTTCACCAAGGAG
>NZ_DAORXT010000058.1:0-17656 GCF_035371925.1 Acetivibrio sp.
GAATCTAACTTAGAAAAGCTGAAAAATTGTCTTGACAATGGGGGGCATTATACATGCCTTATAGATTTAACGACGACAACCAGTTGGAACCCCTCACTAATAGCGTGGACTTATCTGATTACTACAACCTCATTCATAACGAACAAAAGGAGCATGCTGAACAGAATATTGACAGCTATGACAGGTTTTTCAGAGAGGCCAAGGAATCATATTATAGGGGAGAAATTACAGACTGGACTCTTAATAAAATAACCCGGAGTATGATGACCCATGATCATAAAATGGCTGATCTGATAAGAAAAGAATTCAGTCCTGAGGACTACTTCTATATCAAGGAAAGAATGATCGGGACCGGGACAATTGGAGGGAAGGCCTGCGGTATGCTTTTGGCAAGGAAAATGGTTGCAAACTACTTGCCCCAGTATATAAAGTGCTTAGAGCCTCAGGATTCCTATTATATCGGTACCGATATTTTTTATTCATATATTGTGGAAAACAAACTATGGAAATTACGTATTTTACAGCGTAGCGACGAGTATTACTTTGAAAAGGCAGAGGAATTGAAAAATGCGATATTAAACGGTAAATTTTCCGAGCCAATCCGGGCTCAATTCAGAAGAATGCTGGACTATTTCGGGCAAATTCCGATTATTGTGCGCTCAAGTAGTTTCCTTGAAGACGGATTTGGAAATGCTTTTGCTGGAAAATACGAGTCGGTTTTCTGTGTAAATGCTTGCAGCCCGGAAGAAAGACTGTTGCAATTTGAAAATGCAGTGCGCAGGGTATATGCAAGCACAATGGACAGGTCCGCTTTGGAATATCGCAGACAGCGGGGATTGGATAAAATGGATGAGCAAATGGCTATTTTAGTGCAGCGTGTCAGCGGAACGAAATTTGATAAATATTATATGCCTTGTGCTGCAGGAGTAGGTTTTTCTTACAGCGTGTACCGCTGGAGTGATGAACTCAGTGCAGATGCAGGGCTGCTGCGCTTGGTTGCGGGCCTTGGTACAAAGGCAGTTGATAGGACAGGTATCGATTATCCCAGACTGGTAAATCTGGATAACCCCGAAAGTACTACCTTAACCAGAGCAAGCGACAAGCATCGTTTTTCACAGCGAAAAATAGATGTTATCGATTTACAAAAAAATGAGGTAAGGGATGTTTCCGTAAATAATTTGATTTGGGAGCTTCCGGAATGGTATTTGAGATTAATATGCGAGCACGATTATGATACGGAGAGAATGTTTTTTGAAAGAGGGCAGCGGAGGGATGTTCTTTTTGTATCGTGTGATGGGATTGTGAAGAAAAAAGAGCTTATGAAGATGATGAAAGATATTCTATCCACTTTTGAGGAGCATTACGGAAACCCTGTGGACATGGAATACACAATTAATTTTAGAAAAGACGGGGCATTTACAGTAAATATTCTTCAGTGCAGGCCCATGTCTGTATGGCATAGCGCGGCCAGCCGGGAGATTCCAAATATTGATGAAGACAAAACGCTGTTTAAAGTCAATCAAACCTTTATGGGAAATTCTGCAAAGATAGACGTTGATGTAGTTGTGTGGATTGATTCTAAAAAATATCATGGATATCCATATAATCAGAAAAGTTCAATATGCAGTATAGTATCGAAGATTAACAAATATTATGAGGGAAAGAATAAGAAACTGATGCTTGTAAGTCCGGGACGAATTGGCACTTCATCGCCAGAATTAGGTGTTCCGGTTGTGTTTTCGGATATATCCAATTTTAAAATTTTATGCGAATATGCGGATACTGAAATTGGGTTTGTTCCTGAGTTGTCTTACGGCAGTCATATGTTTCAGGATATAGTTGAAACAGAAATGTTTTATGTGGCAGTAATGGGCACAGAACAAAGCGGTACGGAAATTTTCAACAAAGAGTTTTTCAAAAGTGAGGCTTCAGTTTTACAGGACGTTGTTCCTGATTCCGAAAGCTTTGCAGATATTATCAAAGTGTATGAATTTGATGCTTCTAAATCATTAAATCTTTATGCTGATTTTAAGAAACGGACTGTAATTTGTGGTATAAGCTCTTAATTGCTGATAAGCAATCTATCGCATATAATTGTTGAAATGCTCCTACTAATGTGGTATTATATCAGTCGGTCAAACTGCTGAAAAAAACGTCGATATATGAAGATACTCCAAGATAGAGTATCTCAATGCGGTTTGATAATATTCGGTAGGAGTCATAAAAATGGTTGAAATTCAAAGCCTTACAGAGCAAATACAGATTTTAGTCAATCAAATTTCTATTTTGGTAATTATGGGACTTATAGGATTTATTGCCGGAAAGACCCGTTATCTTCCCGACAATTCGGGATCAGTGCTTTCAAGGACAGTTATAAAGCTTACGGCACCACTCCTGATTTTTATAACTCTGGCGGGACGTAATTTCTCTAGAGACATTTTGATAAACGGAATGTTGATATTCCTGCTCGGAGCAGTATTTATAATGTTATCCTTTGTTGTGGGGCATTTTACAGGTAAGATATTGGGGCTTAAAGGTGCAGCGGAGAACGTGTTTAAAATGCATTTTATGTTCGGAAACGTAATTTATTTGGCCTTTCCTCTTTTAAGATCCCTTTATGGAGACGGTATTTTAATCTATGCAGTATTTTACAACCTGGCAAATGACGCTATTTTGTGGACCTTGGGCATTTTCCTTGTAAACAGGCATAACAAGGTGAGTGTGAAGGATAATCTAAAGCACCTTATAAATGCCAATACCATCGCCTTTGCAAGCGGTCTTGTTATCATGCTGATAAAGTCGAATTTCAAGGACTTTATAGACAGTATCCCATTCATTTATAATATTGGCGGGTTTGTATCCAGTGCGTTTACTCCAATAGGAGAAGCTACAGTTCCTTTATCGATGCTGTTTATAGGTTTGATATTGTCAGAGACGAAAATCAGCAGCGGAAAGGATTTGTTAAAGAGATACCCCATATTTATTTTATCCTTGTTCAAGCTTATTTTAATTCCGTGCGTTGCATTATTTTTGCTTTCTTTTGTAGACTTTGTAGATCCTCTCGTAAAATCGGTAATTATTCTGCAGCTTTCGATGCCGTGTGCTACAATTGTTCCGGCTTTGGCGGAGCAGTACGGTTCGGACTATAGATTGGCCACCGAAAACGTTTTTATCACTACAATATTGGGAATTGTAACTATGCCCTTTGTGGTTTATTTGTTGACTTTGGCCGGATAGATATATGTAAACTTATAATTTAATAAAAAACGAATATTAACCTCAAAAACTCAAAATAATGTTCGTATTTTTTCGCAACTTTCATTGACAACCTGCACTTTGTTTTGATAGTATTATTTATGTGAAATGTAGGTTAGATTTGAACTGAAACTTTGCTTAAACATCATGTGTTTATATATTGACTTAAAATTGCATTTTCGCAGGAGTTTCAATATTAGAAGCGGAAGTTTTGGCGGTTAATGGCATCGTTTTGTTGTATCGTTTTTAAGGGTTGGTCCTGCCAGCCCATTTTTATTTCAAACTTTTATAAATCCGAAAGGATGAAGGAGGGGGCTTATGGAGAAATTTTTTAAGCTTAAGGAAAACGGCACAAATGTGAGGACAGAATTTCTAGCCGGTTTAACTACTTTCGTGACGATGGCATACGTTATTTTCGTCAATCCCAATACCTTGGAAGCTTCGGGGATGGATAAGGGCGCAGTATTTGTCGCAACAATCCTTGCAGCCATAATCGGTACATTGATAATGGGATTGGTGGCAAACGTGCCATACGCTCAGGCTCCGGGTATGGGGCTAAATGCATTCTTTGCGTACACCGTGGTTCTAGGACAGGGATTTACTTGGCAGCAAGCTTTGGCATTAGTTTTTATTTGCGGATTAATAAACATACTAATTACTGTTACCAGTGTCAGAAAGATGCTGATAGCAGCAATACCGCAATCGCTCCAGTATGCGATAAGCGGTGGAATAGGCCTGTTTATAACATACATAGGAATTAAACAGGCACATTTACTGGATTTCACATTTAGCAGCGGTACTTATACCACACTGCCCAATGGAAATGCAGTTTCAGGGGATATAGTTCCCGCTCTTGCCAACTTTACCGACCCGGTGACTCAATTGGCATTAATCGGACTTGTAATTACAGTTGTTTTAATGCTCTTAAAGGTCAGGGGAGCAATACTTTGGGGAATTTTGGCGACAACCTTTATCGGATTGTTTATGGGTATTACACCTGTTCCGGAACTAACAGCATCAAGCTTTTTACCTCCATCGTTGTCAAAAACTTTCTTAAAGCTTGATATAGCAGGGCTCTTTAGTGACCCAAGCAAGATACCGACAGTTTTGGCAACGATACTTGCCTTCAGCCTATCGGATACCTTCGATACAATAGGAACATTTCTTGGAACCGGTAGAAAAACAGGAATTTTTGACGAAGAGGACGAAAAAGCTCTTCATTCGGGAAAAGGTTTCAAGTCAAGACTGGACAAGGCTTTGTTTGCAGATTCAACAGCCACATCCATAGGAGCGCTTTTGGGTACAAGTAATACCACCACCTATGTTGAAAGTGCTGCAGGAATAAGCGTAGGCGGTAGAACCGGTCTTACATCAGTTTTCACTGCATTGTTCTTCTTCTTGGCGCTGTTCTTGTCACCGATTGCAGGTATGGTTACAGCTGCTGCAACTGCTCCTGCACTTATTGTGGTAGGTATTTTAATGATGGAATCCCTTGCGAAGATAAATTGGGAAGAGTTTGAAGAGGCAGTTTCAGCATTCTTCACAGTTGTTATAATGCCTTTTAGCTACAGTATTTCAAATGGTGTAGCTGCAGGTTTCACATTCTATGTAATAACAAAAATTGTGAAGGGTAAAGCAAAAGAAGTACATCCGGTACTTTATATAGTAGTACTTCTGTTCATATTGAATTTTATACTTGGAGCTATAGGCTTCTAAATACTTAATATAAAAGTTTGGTCCAACTAATTGGATCAGACTTTTATATTTTCTGGTGGCTAATTTTGGGGCGCGATAATTATGTAAGAATATATAAATTAACAATATAACAAATATAATATAAAATTTTCATGGAGGTTGAACTATGGCTATGACAAATGTTGAAAAAAAACCAAAAGTTGCTCTCGTAATGGGAAGCGATTCTGACTTTTCAGTTTTAAAGGGCTGCATCAAGGTTTTAAAAGAGTTTGATGTAGAGGTTTCGGCAATAGTTTGCTCGGCCCACAGGACACCTGACAAAGCGGCGGAATTTGCCAAGGGTGCGGAAGAGAACGGTTTTGACGTTATAATAGCTGGTGCCGGAAAGGCAGCTCATTTGCCGGGAGTTTTGGCAGCATTCACGCCCCTGCCGGTTATCGGGGTACCCATTAAGTCATCTACATTAGACGGTCTTGATTCATTACTGTCTATAGTTCAGATGCCTTCAGGAATTCCGGTTGCCACAGTTGCTATTGACGGAGCTGAAAATGCAGCACTTCTTGCGGTTCAGATATTGTCAACTGCTTATACGGAGCTCAGGGAAAAGATGAAGGAATATAAAAAGCAGCTTGCAAAGAAAGTTGAAGAGAAAAACGAAGCTCTTCAAGAAAAGATAAAAGAACTTTAATAACTCATACTTCATTAAATTTTACTAAATCTATATAAGGAGTAAAGCTATGTTTGACATGAAAAGGGGAAAGCATTTTAATTGCGTGCACAATTTATTAAAGAAAGATGAATTCGGATTTGACAAGCCAAAAGAAGAATGTGGAGTTTTCGGTATTTACAGCAAAGGTAATTTGGATACTGCACGCCTGACTTATTATGCCCTGTATGCGCTTCAGCACAGAGGACAGGAAAGTGCGGGAATTGCTGTGAACGATGGGGAAAAACTTCTTTTCCATAAGGACATGGGGCTTGTTCCTGAGATTTTCAATGAAAAAATTCTAAACGGTCTCAAAGGTAAGATCGCAATAGGGCACGTGAGATATTCAACTACCGGTGCCAGCAGCAGGGAAAACTCCCAGCCTATGGTTATAAAATACAAGAGCGGACAAATGGCTATGGCACATAACGGCAATCTCGTTAATGCAGCAAAGATAAGAGAAAAACTGGAGGAAGAAGGTATAATATTTCAGTCTACCATAGATTCCGAGGTAATTTTGAATTTGATTTCAAGGTTCAGGCTGACCACCAACAATATTGAAGAGGCAATTATAAAGGTGATGAAAGAGATAAACGGTGCCTATTCACTGGTTATTCTCACGCCAAACAAACTTATCGGTATCAGAGACCCTCACGGTATAAGACCTCTTTGCCTTGGCCGTATTGAAGATTCCTATATTCTTTCTTCAGAGACTTGCGCTCTTGATGCAATAGGTGCTGAATATATAAGAGATGTAAATCCCGGAGAGATTGTTGTCATTGAAGAAAGCGGCTTGACTTCAATACAGACTGAAGCTGCTGAAAAGACGGCACTTTGCATTTTTGAGTATATTTATTTTGCAAGGCCGGACAGCTACATTGACGGAGTGAGTGTTCACAGGGCAAGAATTGAGGCCGGAAGAAGGCTTGCCCAGGAGCATCCTGTAGAAGCGGACCTTGTTTTTGGAGTTCCGGATTCGGGAATATCCGCGGCATTGGGTTATTCCATGGAGTCGGGAATACCTTATGATTTGGGACTTATTAAAAACAAGTATATCGGAAGAACCTTTATTCAACCGGAGCAGGGACAAAGGGAAAACGGCGTAAGAATTAAGCTCAATGCTTTGAAGGAAGCTGTTGACGGGAAAAGAGTTGTCATGATAGATGACTCAATAGTCAGAGGTACTACCAGCAAGAGACTTGTGCAGCTTTTGAGAGAGGCCGGTGCAAAAGAAGTTCATATGAGGATTAGCTCTCCGCCTTATATGTATCCGTGTTTCTTTGGAGTTGATACATCAAGCAGATCCCAGCTTATAGCTGCAGAATGTTCTGTAGAGGAGATCAGAGAGATGACAGGTGCGGACAGTCTCGGATATTTGAGTCTTGAAGGACTCTTAAAAACACCTGTCGGAGCTAAATGCGGTTTTTGCACTGGATGCTTTACCGGCAAATATCCTATGGAAGTACCAGAAGATGCTAATAAGTATAGTTGCGGATAATATTTGTTAATTGCTAAAATTTATTATATAATTTATTTTATTTGTAATTAGGAGGTACTTTGATGACTACGTATAAAGATGCGGGTGTTGATGTTGAAGCAGGTTATGAAGCGGTCAGGCTTATGAGAAATGACGTAAAGAGGACATTCAGGCCTGAAGTGCTTACCGATATAGGCGGATTTGGCGGATTATTTGGCTTAAACAAAGATAAGTATTCGGAACCTGTTTTAGTATCGGGTACTGATGGAGTAGGGACAAAACTGAAAATAGCTTTCTTGATGGACAAGCATGATACCGTTGGCATTGACTGTGTGGCGATGTGCGTAAATGATATTGTGTGCAGTGGCGCAGAGCCGTTGTTTTTCCTCGACTATATTGCCCTCGGTAAAAACCGTCCCGAAAAAGTTGCTGAAATTGTCAAAGGTATAGCCGATGGCTGTGTTGAGGCAGGATGCGCGTTAATAGGTGGAGAGACGGCAGAAATGCCCGGATTTTATCCTGAGGATGAATATGATTTGGCTGGATTTGCTGTTGGAATAGTTGATAAAAACAAGATTATAGACGGTAAAAAAATTAAGCAGGGCGACAAACTAATAGGGCTTGCATCATCAGGTATTCACAGCAATGGATATTCTCTTGTAAGGAAAGTTTTAGCACCTAATTCCAAGAAGCTTTCGGAAGAGGTCAAGATACTTGGAACCACTATAGGTGAAGAGATTATAAAGCCTACAAGATTATATGTCAAGACAGTATTGGATTTAAAAGAAAAGTTTGAGATTAAAGGAATATCCCATATTACAGGCGGAGGATTTATTGAGAACATACCAAGAATGCTGCCGCAGGGTCTGGGAGTCAAGATATTTAGAGGTACTTGGCCTGTGCTTCCCATATTTACTCTCTTAAAGGACCTTGGCAACATTGATGAAATGGATATGTACAATACCTTCAATATGGGAATAGGTATGACAATTGCTGTGGATGCCGAAATTGCAAATAGTGTTGTGGAATATTTGAACAAAGACAAAGAGCAAGCTTACATTATTGGAGAAATTGTATCGGATAAGGCGGGGCTTGAGTTATGTTAAGAATAGGTGTGTTGGTTTCCGGAGGAGGAACCAATCTGCAGGCCATAATTGATAAAATTGAAAGCGGCTATATAAAGAATTGCTCGATTGTTACAGTTGTGTCGAGCAAACCCAATGTATATGCCTTGGAAAGAGCAAAAAAACACAACATTCCGGCAGTTTGCATCGCAAGAAAGGATTATGCTTCGGTACATGAGTACGGGGAGGCGCTGATAGAACATTTTGAACGCTGCGAAGTAGATCTTGTTGTTATGGCGGGATTTTTGTCCATACTGGGAGAAAACTTTGTAAAGCGGTTTGAGAACAAGATAATTAATATTCATCCTTCTTTGATACCCGCTTTTTGTGGAAAAGGCTATTACGGTATAATCCCCCACCAGAAAGCACTGGAATACGGTGTCAAGGTGACTGGGGCCACCGTTCATTTTGTCGAGCTTGAAGCCGACAGCGGACCGATTATTTTGCAGAAGGCTGTGTACATAAACGACGATGATACCCCCGAGACTCTTCAAAAGAGAGTAATGGAGGAGGCCGAGTGGGAAATTCTCCCCGAGGCAATCAAGCTTTTTGCCGAAGAAAAGCTTGTGGTTGAAGGAAGAAAGGTAAGGATTAAGGACAAGTAAATCAATCGGTAAGCTAATGCAAATTCTACTTTTGTTATAAACTAAAAAGGGAGTGATATTGTGATAAAGCGTGCGCTAATAAGTGTATCCGACAAGACGGGAATTGTTGAAATGGCTCGTGAACTTCAAAATATGGGTGTTGAGATTATCTCCACCGGGGGAACTGCAAAGACTCTGAGTGATGCCGGGATAAAGGTAATAAATATATCGGATGTTACCGGTTTTCCGGAATGTCTTGACGGAAGAGTAAAAACCCTTCATCCCAATGTTCATGCAGGAATTCTTGCAATGAGAAGCAATGAGGAGCATATGAGACAGCTAAAGGAGCTTAATATTGAAACAATTGACATGGTAATAATCAATCTCTATCCGTTCAAGCAGACGATATTAAAAGAAAACATTGAGCTCGAAGAAGCAATTGAGAATATTGACATAGGCGGACCTACAATGATAAGGGCTGCAGCAAAGAATTATCAGGACGTTGCTGTGATTGTGGACCCAGCAGATTACAACGCTGTTTTAGAAGAGCTTAAGACTTCAAAGGATATTTCTTTAAAAACCAAGTTTAAGCTGGCATATAAGGTGTTTGAGCATACAAGCCATTATGATACTTTAATTGCAAAGTATCTGAGGGACAAGATTGGAGAGGAAGTATTCCCAGAAACCCTTTCTTTGACTTTTGAAAAGGTTCAGGATATGAGATATGGCGAAAACCCCCATCAAAAAGCAGTATTCTATAAAGAAGTGGGAGCAAATGTTGGCTGCATAACTTCTGCAAAACAGCTGCACGGAAAGGAACTTTCCTATAACAATATAAATGACGCAAATGGTGCCATAGAAATCATAAAGGAATTTGACGAACCGACTGTGGTTGCAGTAAAACACGCAAATCCATGCGGTGTGGCAAGTGCTTCAAATATTTTTGATGCATATGTAAAGGCATATGAGGCTGACCCTGTATCAATATTTGGCGGTATCATTGCGGCCAACAGGGAAATAGATCAAAAAACAGCAGAGGAAATAAACAAGATTTTTGTTGAAATAGTTATTGCACCATCCTTTACCGAAGGAGCATTAAATGTTCTTACTCAAAAGAAAAATATAAGACTTCTTCAGCTTGAAAGCATTTCTGAAAAGCTTCCGGAAGGAACCTATGACATGAAGAAGGTGGCAGGAGGCTTGTTGGTACAGAATTACAACAGTGAACTTCTTAACATGGATGATTTGAAATGTGTTACTGAAAAGAAGCCTACCCAGGAGGAAATGGAAGATCTCATTTTTGCAATGAAGGTTGTAAAGCATACCAAGTCCAACGGTATTGCACTGGCAAAGGGCAAGCAAACCATTGGTGTAGGACCTGGTCAAACCAACAGAGTTACAGCCTGCAAGATTGCCATTGAATATGGCGGAGAGAGGACAAAAGGAGCAGTTCTTGCATCGGATGCCTTCTTCCCGTTTGCCGACTGTGTTGAGGCGGCAGCTGCTGCAGGCATTACTGCAATTATCCAGCCCGGAGGTTCGATAAGAGACCAGGAATCCATTGATGCATGCAACAAATACGGCATCGCAATGGTGTTTACAGGAATGAGACACTTTAAGCATTAATGACTATACTTAAGGAGGAATAAGATGAAGGTATTAGTTGTAGGAAGCGGCGGACGTGAGCATACACTGGTATGGAAAATCGTTCAAAGTCCTAGAGTGGAAAAAGTGTATTGCGCTCCCGGCAACGGTGGCATTTCTGCAATAGCCGAGTGTGTGCCGATAAAGGCAATGGATATAGAGGGAATTGTAAACTTTTCGAAAGAAAAGGAAATTGACATGGTAGTGGTAGCGCCGGATGACCCTCTGGCAGCCGGAATGGTTGATGCCCTTGAGGAAGCGGGAATTAGAGCCTTCGGACCAAGAAAGGCGGCAGCTATAATTGAAAGCAGCAAGGCTTTTGCGAAAAACCTTATGAAAAAGTACAATATACCTACTGCGAATTATGAGGTTTTTGAAAACAGTTCCGATGCCATAAATTATTTGCAAAATCAGGAGTATCCGTTGGTTGTGAAAGCGGATGGACTGGCTTTAGGCAAGGGCGTAATAATTGCACAGAATTTCGACGAGGCAAAGCAAGCGGTTGAAAGCATAATGGAGGACAAGGTTTTCGGTGAGGCCGGAAGCAAAGTGGTAATTGAAGAGTTTTTGGTAGGTCAAGAGGTGTCAATGCTGGCCTTTACTGACGGAAAAACTGTAAAGACCATGGTTTCCTCCCAAGACCACAAGAGAGCTTTGGACAATGACCAAGGGCTTAATACCGGAGGTATGGGAACGTTTTCACCAAGCAGAATATATACAGAGGAAATAGACAAGTACTGCATGGAGAAAATCTATAAGCCTACGATTGAGGCCATGGGAAAGGAAGGCAGGAAGTTTAAAGGGGTATTGTATTTCGGTCTAATTATAACAAAGGACGGCCCGAAGGTATTGGAGTATAATGCAAGATTCGGAGACCCGGAAACCCAGGTGGTGCTTCCAAGGCTTAATACCGATATAATTGATATATTTGATGCAATTATTGATGAGAGATTGGATGAAATTGAAATTAGTTGGAATGACAGTGCCTGTGTATGTGTAATCATGGCTTCGGGGGGATACCCTAAAGAGTATAAAACCGGCTATGAGATATCGGGTATTGAAGATGCCGAAAAGGATTCAAACATTGTGGTTTTCCATGCAGGCACAAAGCGTGAAGACGGTAAATACTATACTGCAGGAGGACGTGTGCTGGGAGTCACGGCTATGGAAAGCACTTTGGATGAGGCAATAAAGAAGGCTTACGAGGGAGTTTCAAAAATTCAGTTCCAGGATATGCACTATCGAAAAGATATAGGAATAAAGTAGGAGAGCATAATGCTCTCTTGCTTTATTTTTAGGGAAGTGTACACAATTGAAAATAATTTATAGAGTATTTTTTGACTTGTTAAACCAAATTGAAGATATAGGTTTGCCATTTTGACAAAAGGAGGATGGAAAATGGAAGGCTTTATTACTGAAGCATTAATGGAAGATTTGCCGGATATACTGAATTTGCAGAAGAAAGCCTTTGAAAGAGTGGCAATGGAGGAAGACAATTTTAATATTTCTCCTATGACACAGACTTTGGAAAATATCACCGAGGAATATGAAAAAAGGCTGTTTCTGAAATATATATTGGATGGGAAGATTATTGGTTCTGTACGGGCTCATTTGGATAGTGACAGCGTTTGTCACATAGGAAGGCTGATCGTTCACCCGGATTTTCAAAACAGGGGTATTGGAAAAGCTTTAATGAAGGAAATAGAAAACAGATTTAATGACTGTTCAAGGTATGAAATTTTTACCGGATATAACAGCAAAAATTCAATAGCTTTATATAAAAAATTAGGGTATGTTGAAACGAGTGTCAAAGATGTTGATGGGGTATGTATGGTTTTTTTGAAGAAGGATAATAAATCACTTTAGTTGAACTTTTTAATTGTATGGATTAATATGGATTTATTTATTTTAAAGATGACGATTGTGTGCTATAATAATTGTTTGAAAAAGATTTTCACTTTACTGTAGCTGATTTTTTTAGTGAAGGAAATGTTTATGGAAGAGAATGTTAAGAAAATAGGTATACTTGGAGGAACTTTTGACCCCATTCACAACGGTCATTTGATAATGGCGGAAATAATAAGGGGAGCTTTTGAGCTTGACAAGGTGCTTTTTATTCCTTCGGGCAATCCTCCCCATAAAAAAGAACAGACGGTAACCGATGCATATCACCGGTATAATATGGTATGTGAGGCATTAAAGGGCAATTCCCATTTTGAAGTATCACGGATTGAGGTTGACAGGGAAGGGTATACTTATACAATAGATACCTTGGGAGTTTTAAATGAGCAGTACAAAGGAATTGCTACTTTGTATTACATAATTGGTGCGGATGTTTTATATGATTTGCTTACATGGAAGGATTACGAGAAGGTATTTAAAATCTGCAGGTTTATTGCGGCTTTAAGGCCGGGGTCTGACATAGAGGGATTTAATGATCGGATAAAGTATCTTGAGGATACATTCTCTGCAAGTATACTGGCGGCACAAATACCTTTGATTGAAATATCTTCTACAATGATTAGAAACAGGGTAAAGGAAGGTAAATCCATAAAATACCTGGTACCCGACGCGGTGGAAAACTATATAAAAAGAGAAGGATTGTATCTTAAATAGTTTAGGATAAAGAATGTTTTAATATTTTGATACAGAGGTTAGCAGCAATGACGATAAATGAAATGAAAGGAAAGCTTGAAGAAGTTCTTTCTTCTAAAAGATTTAAGCATTCACTGGGGGTTATGGATACGGCAGCAAGCCTTGCAGAAAGACATGGTGAGGATAGGGAAAAAGCGGCCATAGCAGGGCTTTTGCACGATTGTGCAAGAGAAATAAAGGGACAGGCTGTATTTGATTTGTGCGAAAAGTACCATATAAATGTGGACTATATTACTTTGGCGCAGCCGGAGCTTTTGCACGGACCTATAGGCGCGGTGGTGGCGGCCAGAGATTATGGAGTTGAAGATAAAGATATATTAAGTGCTATTGAATGTCATACTACCGGCAGAGAGAATATGACTTTGCTGGACAAAATAATTTTTATTGCAGACTATATTGAACCCGGAAGAAAATTTCCGGGGGTGGATGAGGTAAGGGAGCTGGCTTATCGTGATTTGGACAGGTCCATACTTGTTTCTTTGGATAACACAATAAGGTATGTAATGGACAAAGGAGTGTTTATTCATCCGGACACAATTTTTGCACGGAATTTTATAATCAAGGAAAATATGCGCTAGATTTCTGACGCATGGGAGATTGATTATTTATGGCAAAGAAAAAATTGAGAAGGAAAAAAAGAAATAGAGGTTTTGGGCTGTTTGGTATGATGCTGGTTTTGCTTCTAATAGCAGGCGGGTATTTCTACTTTCAAAGAAACGCCGAAGATAGCAGCAATAATTTTCATACATTAATGGCAAAAATCCTAAAAACGGAGCCTACATCTGCCATAAGCAGCACTCCCACTCCAACCCCAACCCTGACAAACACTTTAGCGATTAGTCCGAGTACAGAGCCTGTTGATACTTTACCGGAGGAATTGAGTACGAATAATCCTCGTGAAACTCAAGTTGCCTTGGAAACATCGGTTGTTATTCAGCAAACAGGTGCAAGCATACAGGTGATAAACTATACCGGACGAAAAAAGCTTTCGGAAGAAGTCAGGACAACCCTTGAGAATTATGGATTTGTAGTAAGTTCCGGCAACGGAAGCTCTTTAAAATATGTTAGCTCTGCAATTATTGAAAAAAAAGAAAATGTATCGGGAGAGGAATTAAAAAGTCTGTTGAATATAAAGAGAATAAAAAAAGAAGTTGACCCCGGTTCGCGATTTGATTTTATAATAATACTTGGAGATGACTATGAACCTTGATTTTTCTTAAGTTTTTATTCACAAAACTATTGTTTTAGTGTTATAATTTTAGACATGTAAAGTTGATTTAATTGGATATATTAAGTAAATAATATATATGTAAAAAATATATTAATAATTTATGAAAGGATGGAGGTTTATTGGGATCTAAAGAAATGGCCGAAAAGATTGTTGGCATATTGGAGGAAAAGAAGGCCAAGGATTTAAACACTATTGATATTAGAGACATATCGGTTCTTGCAGATTATTTTATAATATGCAGCGGTACATCCACAACGCACATTAAGACTCTTGCTGATGAAGTGGAAGAAAAAATGCAGGAGGCCGGTGTAGAGCTTCTGCACAAGGAAGGCTATAACAGTGCAAGGTGGATATTACTGGATTATGGAGATGTGGTACTTCACATTTTCCATGAAGAGGACAGGGGATTCTACAACCTTGAAAGGCTGTGGGCTGATGGAGTAATGAAGCACAGGCAGTAAGGGGAAAAATCCATCTGTATTTTTTATAAATAGATGCAAAAGGACTCCATTAAGGGGATATTTTTTGGAGTTTTGATATAATTCATTGATTGTTATTTGGATCTGGAGGGTGTTTTATGCATTATAATTTCAAGGATATTGAAAAGAAGTGGCAGAAAAAATGGTTAGATGACAAATCTTTTTCTGCCAAGGAAGACGAAGGTAAAAAGAAGTATTATGTGCTCGAGATGTTTCCTTATCCCTCTGGCAATCTTCATATGGGGCATGTAAGGAATTATTCCATAGGGGATGTTGTGGCAAGGTTCAAAAAAATGAACGGCTTTAATGTTCTTCATCCCATGGGTTGGGATTCCTTTGGTTTGCCTGCTGAGAATGCTGCCATTAAGAGGGGGGTTCATCCCAATGATTGGACATGGTCCAATATCGACAATATGAGAAGGCAGCTGAAAGAGCTGGGTATCAGTTATGATTGGGACAGAGAGGTTGCTACTTGTCATCCCGATTACTACAAGTGGACTCAATGGATGTTCCTTCAGCTTTACAAGAACGGTCTGGCGTATAAGAAAAAGTCCTATGTAAACTGGTGTCCGTCCTGTGCAACGGTTCTTGCCAACGAGCAGGTTGTAAACGGAGCTTGTGAGCGTTGTAAATCGGTAGTTGGTAAAAAAGACTTGGAGCAGTGGTTCTTTAAGATAACCGATTATGCTCAAAGACTTTTGGACGATATTGAAAAGCTAAAGGGTTGGCCTGACAAGGTTAAAACCATGCAGCAGAACTGGATTGGCAGAAGTGAAGGTGTCGAAGTAGACTTTAAAGTGGACGGAATGGACAAGGCAGTAAGAATATATACTACAAGACCTGATACCATATATGGTGTAACCTATGTGGTTATTGCTCCCGAGCATCCTGTTGTAAAGGAATTGATTAAAGGTACGGAACAGGAACAGGTATGCAATGAGTTTATTGGGAAAATGATGTATTTGAATGAAATAGACAGAACTTCCAATGATGTTGAGAAGGAAGGTGTATTTACAGGAAGGTATGTCATTAATCCGTTAAATGGTGACAAAGTTCCGTTATACCTTGCCAACTATGTTCTTGCAGAGTACGGAACCGGTGTTGTTATGGCAGTTCCCTCTCATGACCAGAGAGACTTTGAGTTTGCAAAGAAGTACAATTTGCCGATTAAAGTTGTAATTCAGCCAGAAGGACAAGAGCTTGACCCTGCCCAAATGACAGAAGCCTTTGTGGATGTGGGTTATCTTGTCAATTCCGGAGAGTTCAACGGCGTAAGAAGCGATGAGGCTATTGGAAAGATAATTGATTATATTGAACAAAAGGGCTATGGTGAAAGAAAGATTAATTTCAGGCTCAGAGACTGGCTGATTTCCAGACAGAGATACTGGGGTGCGCCGATACCGATAATTTACTGTGATGATTGCGGAGCTGTACCCGTTCCCGAAGAGGATTTGCCGGTTATTCTTCCGACAGATATCAAATTCTCTGGAGTAGGAGAATCGCCGCTTTCCACAAGTGAGACCTTCATATCTGCTCCTTGTCCGAAATGCGGTAAGATGGGTAAAAGGGAATTGGATACTATGGACACCTTTGTATGTTCTTCATGGTATTACCTTAGATATTGTGACCCATGCAACGATAAAGCTCCTTTTGACAAGGAGAGAATAAAGTATTGGTTGCCGGTTGATCAATACATAGGAGGTGTTGAGCATGCAATTTTGCACCTTTTGTATTCCAGATTCTTTATGAAAGTTCTTTATGATTTGGGATATGTTGATTATGATGAGCCCTTTACAAACCTCCTTACTCAGGGAATGGTGCTGAAAGACGGTGCCAAGATGTCAAAATCTCTGGGCAATGTTGTAAGCCCTGAGGAGATAATCGAAAAATATGGTGCCGACACAGCGAGGTTGTTCATACTCTTTGCATCTCCACCGGAAAAGGATTTGGAATGGAGCGATCAGGGAGTTGAAGGCTGCTACAGATTTATCAACAGGGTATGGAGAATAGTAAATGAGTTTGCCGGTGCGGCAAAAGAAGGTGCAAGGATTGATACTTCCATATTTACCAAGGAGGATAAAGAGCTTTGGTACATGCTGAACAACACCATAAAGCGTGTTACTGATGATATCAGCTTGAGGTTTAACTTTAACACTGCTATTAGTGCTATTATGGAGCTGGTTAATTCCTTGTATTATTACAAGGATAAAGTTGCTGATGACAGCAAGAATAAAGCTCTTATAAAAGAATCTATAGAAAAATTGATAATAATGCTGGCGCCCTTTATTCCTCATGCGACTGAAGAGCTCTGGACATCAATAGGAAAGGAAGGCAGTGTACACGAGCAAAAATGGCCTGAATTTGACCCGGCTGCTCTTATCAAAGATGAAATTGAGATTGTGCTTCAGGTAAACGGAAAGGTGAGAGACAAGATTGTAATACCATCGGATCTCACTAAAGAGCAGGTTGAGGAAAGGGCTTTGAATAGTGAGAAGATTAAGGCTGAAATATCTGGAAAAAATGTTGTAAAGGTTATTTCCGTTCCGGGCAAGCTGGTTAATATTGTTGTAAAATAAAGTTTGATTAAGTAAATCGGAGAGCTGTCCATTGGAGCAGGGATAGATTAGTAGATTTCCCTACTTCATATGGATAGCTTTTTTTATAATAAAAATTTTTTAGTGTATGTAAAATCAAAACATGGAAATATATCAAACAAAGTAGTTAATTTATGTATTGATTTTTTTAAATAAGTATATGATTGTCCCACAAAAAGCTAGAAAATATAAACAAATAGAGCAAAATATGA
>NZ_DAORXT010000059.1:0-17122 GCF_035371925.1 Acetivibrio sp.
CTTTCTTATAATTAATTAATATTATTTAAGACTAGCCTTAATTTATATTAAATCCACCTTAAATTATCCTAGGCCTTAGGTGGGGATTTAATATACGCTACTAAAAAGATATACTCTACACAACCTGCCTTTCGTCTGAACTACATTTACTTACTGCTTCTCTATAACTGATATTATCTCTGTACAACTCATCATGACTGCCCCGGCCAACAATTTCACCTTTCTGAAGAACATAAATCGTATCCATTATCTTTAATATTTCCGGCTTGTGAGTTATCACAATAACTGTTTTATCTGTGTAATTTTCTTTTATATATTCACATAATTCTATTTCCGACTCTACATCATAATTCGAGGTTGCCTCATCCAATATGAGAATCTTTGAATCTCTTACAAGCCCTCTTGCCACTGCGACCTTTTGTTTTTCCCCGCCAGAAAGCTTCGAACCGTTTTCTCCAACAGAGTAATCATATTTTTCCGAAAGCCTGTCAATAAACTTATCAGCACCGCTTTCCTTTGCAGCCCTATGCACTTCCGAATCAGCTACAGGCAAAGAAAGATTTATATTTTCCTTTATTGTTGTATCAAAAAGGTAGACATCCTGACTCACAACGGAAATTAGACTCCTATAATCCTTTAAATTCAGATCTTCAATATTGACATCATCCAGCAAAATCCGTCCCGCATCAGGTTTGTAGAACCTTAGTATCAAGTTTATAATTGAACTTTTCCCCGAGCCATTTGAACCTATTATGGCAACTTTTTCACCACTATTTATTTCAAAATTAATATTTTTAAGAATGGTTTTATTTTTATCATAGCCAAATGAAACATTTTCAAATTTTATCTTCCCTTTAAGAGTCGATTTATCAATAGCTTGCCCTTTTTTTGCAAAGTCTTCACTCTTCATATCCATAAAATTGAACAGCCTTTTTGCAGACGGAATTATGCTTGCAAAGCTATATCCAATATTTAATATTGCGAAAATCGGCCCTGTAACATACGCGCTGTATGTTATGAAAGCAAACAATCCTCCTATTGTTAAGTCATCTTTGCAAACCATATATCCGCCAAGTATATAAATTGCATTAACAACAAACTCCATCATAAATGATTCGGAAAATTCATTAGCACTATCCGTGATATTCATTTTGATATTGCTTTTGATTAGATTTCGTTGTTTTTTTATAAACTGACCGATTTTAACTCTGTCTAAACCCCAGAGCTTAACCTCCCTAATCCCTCCGATGGTATCGCCATACCAAGAATAATAACGGCCCATATCCTCAATATATTGCTCAAATATCTTATTTCTTTGCTTTGCCAACAACCGAACAAACATATACCTGAAAGGAATTGAACAAACTACCAAAATCGTTAATCTCCAATTTATTATAAAAAGCCCTGTCAATCCGCCTATAACCCTGAAGAATTCTGTAAATATGTAAAAAGTAGTCCTGTCTGAAATTCTGCTAATATTAGAAACATCCGTGTTTATGTTGTTTATTATCTCAGCGGTATTTGAGTTGTTAAAAAACTGAATCTCCTGTTTCAGTAAATGTTTAAAAGCATCTTTGGAAAGATTATAAGACATATGTGAATTAATATGGGTTCTAAATCCCGCCTCCAGCATATTTATTATCCTCTGTAGAATAATTAAAAAGATGCTTATAAGGGAAAACTTTAATATAATGTCAAAATTATTTTTCAACAAGCCGTCATCCATAATTTTTTTGCTTATTAGAGGGATTACCATGCTTATTGCCAAGGAAAACAGCATACATAGCAGAATAAAAACTATGTATTTAATGAATGGTTTAAATAAAGACAACATTTTCTTTCTAATTGACGGTTCAATCTCGAGTAGCTTCATTTATTGCTCCCCCACTGTATCTCATTAAATATCCCCTACTGAAAAAACATCACACATACTATTGCATTAATATAATTGAATGCATTACAAAACATGTTGAAAATAATGTTTGATTTAGAAATTATTTTAATAAATTGACTAGATTGTTATTACAGTACAATTATAGCTGGACTTGAAGTTATATGTAAAGTATCTTTTAGTCACTTTTCGACATCTTTTAGTCATATATTTTTGACCTTTTTGATGTTTTTTGACTGTCTTTTAGTCACGAAAATTTACCCTAAATGCCAAACATCATACTCTTAAAAGATTGGCCTATAATCATAACATATCACCATATGAAATATAATTTATGGTAAGGATTATAGGCCGGTATCCCCGATATATTGTTGTTGGATTCGAATTGGAAACTAATTTTGAAAAGTCATTGAATCAGACACAATAAAAACTTCCACTTGTCTTTATTATTTTAGTTTTGAACTGCTTCTTCTCGCAGAGCAATCATATTTTTCTAAAGATATATCAGCAAACTTATTCGCACCATTTCCTTTGCAGACATATACGCTTGTGAATCATTGATGGGCAAAGAAAGATTTATTTTTTGCCTATTAGTTTGCAAAATCATTCATTTAAACTAATCCATTTCTCATGGCATAGACGACCAATTGCACCCGTCCCCTTAAATTAAGCTTCTTAAGAAGTTGTGTTAAAATATTCTTAACACTTCCCTCCGATAAATGAAAATACGCTGCTATCTCTTTATTGCTCAGTCCGTCTGCCAGTAGCTTAATGTACTCTTTTTCCCTGTCTGAAAGTTCAACATTACACTCCATCTCTTCTTTCCCAATGTCCAAGCCTTTTATATCAAGTTGCCTTAAAACGGAAGACATTAGGCCCTTTTGCATAACAGTTATTCCCGTATTCGCACACTTTATGGAGTTTATCAGTTCATATCCTTTTAAATCTTTTGACAAATAGCCGTCAGCACCATATTTCAAAGCTTGAAACAAATAACTGCCATCATCATCGTTTATAGATGTTAGCATTAATATCTTAATTTTCTTATTCTCTTCCTTTATAAGTCTAAGTCCTTCTATACCGTCATAATCAGGCATAAAGACATCCATCAATACAATATCGGGCGTATATTTCCTGCACATTTCAAACGCTTCTTTACCATTCCGTGCGCATGCAACAACACTTATTTCTTTATCTTGCTCAAGCAATACCTTTAAAGAATCTCTAAATAGTTCATGATCATCTGCCAATAAAACCTCGATCATAGTCTTCTCCCCCAGTTGCCGTATTCTTTGATATGACTTGCAAATTGCTTTTCTTGAGCTCTATCTTAGATATTGTTGACATCTTACAGGTTCAACATAATCGTTTCACCTTTATCTTGCATTAAATCATGTGTTTAGTCTAAATATAATATTATTTATTTCCACAATATGAATCTTTTAGTTGATTCTAATTTACCATAATATTGAACAAAAAACAATATATTTATTTAAACAATTAAAAAATGAGGGTTCAAACCCTCAAAAATAAAAAAGATACATATGTATTATGTAATGGTATATTTTTGATTTGTAATTGTACTCATATTTCTACTCGTTAAGTACAGCATTACTTTCATCCGATTATTTTTTGATAATAAATTTATTCTTAATCTATGCAAAGGACAATTCTCTATTTCAGATTTTTAACTATCACTCATTTAAAAATAAGGTAACCTTTTGCTGTACCAACTTTGCCGCGTCTCTAGCAGACATATTGCCTTTTTTATACTCGTTAAATCCTTCAATCATAAAATCAATTATTTGCTCATCAACCAGCACACATTCGGTTACTCCGTTTATTATTGAATTGTATTCCGCCTCTACAGACTCCGGTAACGGTACGGTATCCATAGTTTCGCTAATGGCGGTTCCAACAGGAAGCGTTGTTTTTCCCTCTTCTGTCGAATATTTCTCAACAAGTTCTTTTATCGCTTCATTATTAACTGGTATTCCCATCAAATTGCGAAATTGTTGCGAACTTTGGATTTCTTTTGACAAGAAAGCCTTCAACACCTCATATGCAGTCATTTTATTCTTACTGTTTTTGTTTATCGCTACTATATCTGTGGGATGTGCCACTATTTTCATAGAGTCCCTAAATGCAGGGAGTTTTGAGAGTCTTATGCTGTCCGGATTAAAGTAGTAATTTATGTGTGAATTGCGATACCATAATTCCCAAGGATTTATTGGATATTCAGTACTGCTTATAAGCGTAATTTTTCCGTTCTTTAATGCTTCAAACTCCATTCCCGAATATTCTCTAATAAGCTCTTCATTGCAAATGCCCGCTCTTTCAACTTGACCGGTAAATTCCAAAAGCTTAGCAAACTCATCACTGTCAAAGCTTGCCTGCTTTTTGTCATAGTCAACAAATTCTCTCCAGTTTGCATACATAATATTTCTGATAAACCCATCGCCGTAACCAAATAGGTATTTATCGGAATTTTCTTTTTTAAATCGAACTGCAAAATCAGCCATATCTTTCAATGTCCAGTTTGTTATTTTATTTTCTATATTATTTTTCTCAAGGATGGAATTGGCCGTCCAAAGAATCGGTACATCATAGGCTATGGGAATAAAGTATCTTTTGCCGTTTATGACACCGCTGTTTAAAACAGTCTCATTATACTCTGACAGATTCATTTCTTCATCCTTTGATATGTATGGTTCCAAGTCACATAAAGCTCCTGATTCCACCAACTTCCTCATGGTTTCTATCGTAATCGATCCCTTTTTAGTCGACGGGCTTAAAACAATAACATCGGGGCCTTCTCCCGCCATCAATTCAGTTAAAAGTCTGTTCTTGAATTCGTCAGCGTTATTGAACGAAACCACTTCAAACTCCACATTCGGATACTTGCTTCTTATTACACTTCTTACCTCTGGCTGAATATTGTCGCCAGGTGCCGCATACATCACTATTTTACCGCCTATGACATCTTGTGTGCCATCTTGGTTCTCAGAACAGGACGTTGACAATAAAATGCTCAAAACAAGCAAGCCTAACACAGCAATTTTAAATTTTTTCATACATTTTCCCCCTGATTGCTTTTATATAGTCCCACATTTGATAATTTTTATATAAATATTATAACATACTTGAATCTTTGGCAGTATATTACTTACGAAATAAAAGCTCGGGACATCGAGTCCCTTTGCTTTTGCCTCTTTCATTTCATTCCAAGAGGCCAAATAAAAAAACATGGGAAAGCCCAAATTGGACTTCGCCCATGTTTATGAACTTCAAACTCTATATTATTAATGTATATTTTAAAGCTTACTTCACAATTTCAATATTGCCGCTGGTCGTTTCTGCAACAATGTTTACCTTGTTTGCATACTCATCATATCCGTTGCTGTCTGCCTCTACGAAATTGGAAGCCATCTGCTTGCTTATATTGCGGTAGGTCATTTCAGGAATAAGAATGTTAATCTCCGCATTGGTGGTCTGAGCCTTGACTTTGTATCCTCTCTTTTCCATATCGTTCATATTAACCTTGATACCCGCAGATGATGTCTTCAAATTCATATTTATATTCGGGTCGTCATTGTGATTATGGACATTTTCAACAAATATTCTTCCGTTTTTCGTAGAAGCATTGAGGTTGCTGGTCTTCAAATGCCTAATCTCTATCACGGAGTTGATGGCATCAACATTAATGTCCTTGCCTATGATATAACCGAAATTAATCCGGCCGTTTTTGGTGGAAACATTAATTTTATCGCCGGTAACACCCATCAAATCAACATTACTGTTGCTGGTAACCGCTTCGAAATTCTCAGCTGTTGAATCCTCCACATATATTTTGCCGTTTTTGGTAACTAAATTTATGTTTTTAAACTTCACGGCCGGGAGGAATATTTCATGAGATACACTGATGTTGCCGATTTTATTGCATTTTAAAGCTATCTTGTTTTCTTCCTTACTAAAATCGAAGATTTCATCGGCATTATCAACCGGGCTTTTTACTGTGGTTCTTATTATAACTTTATTATCCATATGCTTTTTAACAAGAATGTGCCCGTTAATTGCTTCAACACTAAGCTCGGTGTCTTCATTTACATCAGCTGTTTCAAAAACTCTGTTGGTCGCTTTGTATTTTCCAAACACATTAAAAGAATTTGTTTCCACAAAACTGCTTACAAAATCCACAAGTTTGTCAGCCACACCTATAGTTGTATAAGCAAGGTTTTTGCCCAGCTTTTCCACCTTGGTGCTGAATTCATCCACTGCCCTTTCAAAGTCCTTCTGGCTGTAATTCTTTTTAAATTCTTTCTTCCATTCATTAAGTTTATCCTTTACTTTTGACACCTCATCAGAAAAATTAGCTCTCTTTTGCTGAGCCTTAAAACCGCTGCTGCTGTCTGTTGCGCCCTTATTAGGATCAATAGCCTCTAAAAGTCTTGCTGCTTCCTCACTTGAAATTTTTCCTTCTTCCAACATTTTAAGTATAAACATTCTTTCTTCACTAATTGACATAATGCATACCGCCTCCTCTTCCTTATAAGCTGATATTTACAGCTTACAAACATTGATTTTCACCATTCTATCCAAACCTTGTATTTATCCGCAAAATTGAATTCAGTCTATATGTTAAATCTTCCGAGCTGTCAGCCTTTTAGCAAATCCAGTGCTTCATCAACAGATATTTCTCCTTCGTACAACTTATCAAGAATTTCTTTTCTATTTACTTCTTCAACAGGCTCTTCTTCCGATTTGTAACCTAATGCATTTGCTACATCTTCAAGTTTATTTTTAACTGTGGGGTATGAAACTCCCAGTTCTTTTTCCACTTCTTTGATGTTTCCTCTGCATTTTATAAACACATCTACAAACAGCTTTTGCTCCGGTGTCAGTCTGCAAAACTTGCACAGTTCGAAATGTCCCTCTATCGTTGTATGGCATTTATCGCAGGTAATCCTTGTTATTGTTGTCTCGTTGTTGCAAACCGGGCATTTTCCAAGTGCTTCCCTACCCATATTATCACTCCTTATTTTATTGATGTGGAACCTGTTTGCTTTATCATCAATTTACCGCCCTATATTTATTATATTAATACATATATTTAGTATTGTCAATCTTTTAATAAATATTATTAATATTAGAATTAATTTTTTTAATCGGAGTTGTCCTTTATTTATTTTATTTAAATAATTGGTTGAGAAAATTTAATTGATTTTTTGAAATGGGGCTTTATTTTATCAATAAAAATTATAGCACGTTATCAACTGTCAGAATCATTTATCCTTGATGTGCCGTTTTTATGAAGAAATGTACAATTCTACAAATGCCGGTTCAATATTATCTTTTCTTCTATACCATTATGATATACAAAATCTTTCCTATTGGGATATTTTCTTTCATCAAATTTTTGGTTCCTAAGCTCTGCTTTGTAGGTTTTCGCTCCAAGCACCAAATAAATCTCTTTTGACTGGCCTCTTGGCAGAAAACTGTTTAAAGTTTTTTCAAACACCACCTGTATAGTCACCGGAATGGTTAATCCTTGATGAAGCAATGACCAGTCCACTTCTTTTTTATATACATAACAGTTATTATCAAACATACCTTCATTCCTCATACTCTTTAACTGTTGCTTTTTCTACTTTTCTATTCGATAATCGTAAATATAAACCTGTTTTTAATTTGACATAAAATACACACTATAAAAGTGTGTACTTTATGTCAAATACTACTCTATCAAGGTCCCGTACCGACGCTACTAATCCTCCATCCACTTTTTTCCGACTCTTTCTTCAATATTACAAATCGTGTCAAAACACCATTACCTTCTGCCATTGGCTCCTCGAACTCAAAATCAACACTAACCTCATATTCCAACACATCCGGTTCGTTGTACAATCCCTTAAATTCTTTTATCTCCAGCAATTTTGCCTTTTTAATATTACTGTCAATCTTACTATCATTTTTATTGAAATGGTCTTGGCTGTCCATATCAATTGATTTCAATTGATTTTCTCTTTTGGTACATGCCCGTATCATTTTCTCGTTACGCTCATCTATTGCCTTAAAGTATTCTCTTACAATATCCTCCGGATCCATTTTGGACAGCCTGATTTCCAATTCATCCTCAAAATCGATATAATCTTCAATCCATACATTCCATTCCTTGCCGGAAACTTCTTTCAAGCTCTTTCTGTCAAGAGAACATGCCATAAAACCATACCTTCCGGCATCAATGTATGCTCCAACGATTTCATTTTTGAATTTAACAACGATACCTCTGGCATCTGCTCTCGGCCTCATAAACTCGGGAAGCGGCTCTCTAAGCCTGTAAATCTCTACTGTCACATCTTTTCCGAGATACTCGGCAAAATCAAGGCCTATGCCTTTAGACAGTTCGTTGTTATAAGCCCAATATATTTCTACAGGATATTGGCCTGCTTTGTGTTTAAGATTGCCAGGCAATTTCTCTTTTAAAGTGTTTATTCGATAGTCGACAGTCCAGTCATACTTCCCAAATAGCTTAAGTACATCATTTTCAATATTCGTATCGGGATTTGCATACTCATTCAAATCCGCCATATACCTAAAGAAACTATAATCCGGCTCAAGATTTTTTCCCTCGTCCTCTAAATATCCTACTTCATAAAGGGGATCATACGCAAAAGTAATCTCCTTCTTATCGCCATTTGTTTTGGTAATAACCAGTTTATTGTTTTTGTAGGCCATTACACTTATCTTGCTTGTTATAAATTCGTCCTCAACCTGTTTGCTTTCCTCTATCATAGACATAATATCGTGTATCATTTTAGCGTCTGTGACAAATATGGGTTTTACTTCATTGGTGTAATATCCGTCAGGATCAAGAACAACTTCAATTGATGTAATATCTTTTGTACTGCCAAAAGTTTCGGGCTGCTCATCTCCAACCTGATTTATCGGTGTGTTCTGAGGTGAAGTAATTGGACAGCTTGTATTTGAATTACAACCTGCCGAAAAAATTAATATCGCTGTCAATAGAAACATCAAACATCTTCTGTGCAATTTATACACCCCCAAATTTCAAATGCCAGATATTAACACCACACTTCTAACAATCTCAAAGGTATTTACTCGCTTCTCTTACACTTAAAGAGTGCAATTTATTGTGGGCAATGAACTGCTTTACCCACTCTTTGTCTGTTTTTGAATACTCCCTGAGCGCCCAGCCAATGGCTTTGTTTATGAAAAACTCTCCTGTATCGCAATTTTTAAGTATCGCCCGGCTTAAAATGTCTGTGTCGGTCTTTTCTTTGTATTCCAACTGAAAATTGATGGCTATCCTCTTTAGCCATATGTTTTCACTGTCAATCCATTTGGGAATAACACTATCTTTTAATTCGGGATATTTAAGGCAAAGGTGTCCAACAATCGAGTCAATGCAGTCCACACTATCCCACCACGAGTTTGTGATTATAAGCTTTTCAATTTTGTCTATATCATTGGAAACCAGCAAAGCTTTAACGGCGGTCAAATAATCCAGTGCCAAATAGTGAAACTCCCTTTCCGGCATATCGTAGCATTGGAATATAAACTGCCAGTCAACTTCCTTATCCTTTTTCTTTTGCTTTAAAAAATCCTTGGAGAGTTTAGCCCTTGTTGGCTTTGGTATGCCCAAAAAAGGAAACTTGTTTTTCATATATGCCGACATTTTTGCAGCATTTTCATCATCCCGTGCATCATAAAAAGTTTTAAATATGTCCATGGTAGACCTACTTTCATTTCTTTTTTTATATTATTATACCAAAAAAAGTATTTAAAGGTGCAGACTAAATTATATTTATACAGTTCAAATCTCTCTAACCTGGCCTCTTAAAAATCCAATAGGCGAAATAATTCCCAACTTAAAAAACACATTCTTTCCGTATGTGTAATTAAAAAGGAGAAATGTACGTAAATAAAAACAATATTAAGGGAGGGGTGATACGTTTATTGTTATCATCTGTAAAATTGCAAGAGGCTAAAAAGAGTATATGAGTACTTTGTAAAAGGGGGAGGATAATTGGAGGTTTTCACGCTATTGATTTGCGGTTATTCTGTAAACTGTTTCCGGATTTTAAAAGAGTTTGTAACAGAAAAGTCGTAGTTGCTCAGTGAAAGTTGAAAATACTGGGATGATTTGTGAAAAAGGAAGGGTAATAAAATGAGGGATTTAAAGAAGTGGTGTATAATTTTCTTAACCGTCATGCTGGTGATAAGCGGCATATCTTTACCTAAAAGTTTTGCTGCAAACCAAGTTATGACCGTAGACTTGGCAGAAAATACAGGGGAAATCTGCTATGGTGCCATTGGCGGGCTTTATGCAATGGGTAGTGAAGGCGTACCTTCAGATAACGTGATTGTTCCTTTAAGAATGAAAGCTATTTCGCAAAAGCCTCCTGAAGGCCTTCAACATCCTACCGGTGATGCACTTAATGTTGCCCCACAGTTTTTGAGAGCCGGTGGAGAGTATGTTATGATAATGATGCAGGACATATACAGGAACTGGCCCTATGAAGATCTTGGCATTAATGACTATCTTGCGAAAATTGAAACAATATGCAGAAAGGTTGTTGCAGATCCGTACCGCAGCAGCTATGTATATGTTCCGATTAATGAGCCTGAATGGATTTGGTACAAGGGAAATATGAATAGATTGTGTAATGAGTGGAAAATGATGTACGAAAAAATCCGCTCAATTGACCCCACAGCCAAGATTGCAGGACCTAACTATGCAGTATACAACAGCTCGGTTTACCGTCAATTTATGACTTTTTGCAAAAACAACAATTGTTTGCCGGATATAGTGACATGGCATGAATTGGATGATGGATTCTTTTCAAACTGGTATAACCACTATAATGATTATAGGAACATTGAGAAAAGCCTCGGAATTTCTCCAAGACGTATAAACATAAACGAATATGGCAGAATCAACGTAGACGGAGGTATTCCCGGAAATCTTGTGCAGTGGATAGCGCGCTTTGAAAACAGCAAAGTGGATGCTTGTCTTGCATATTGGACAACAGCAGGAACCTTGAATGACCTTGTAACCCAGAACAACAAGGCAACCGGTGCATGGTGGCTGTATAAATGGTATGGAGAACTTACAGGACACACCGTGAAGGTAACTCCGCCAAGCTTGAACGGATCACTTCAGGGATTGGCCGCTCTGGATAAAGACAAAAAACAGGCCCGTGTTATTTTCGGCGGGTCATTAAGAAGCACTGACGTATTTGGTACCGATGTAGTAGTTAAAGGCTTCAATTCCAACTCATTCTTCGGAAACTCGGTTCATGTAACTGTTTGGGGAGTGGACAATACCGGTACTAATCCTTCCAGTGGGCCATACTTGGTACATGAAGGCGACTACAACATTTCCAACGGACAGATTACAGTACCTGTCAATAATATGAAAGCGTTATCTGCATACCATATGATAATAACTCCTAATACAGACCTGTCACCTGCCAATAAAAGCAACCGTTATGAGGCGGAGTATGCGAGGATTTCGGGAACAGCAGCCGTTGTTCACGGTAAACATACCGGTTATTCCGGAACAGGCTTTGTTGAAGGATATGCCGGAAGCAATAATGCAAGCACCAATTTTGTAGTAACTGCTGAAAAAGACGGATACTACAATGTAACCTTGAGATATTCTGCAGGTCCTTACACAGGGGCACCCAAAACCAGATATTTAAGGATGGTTGTGAACGGCGGACTTCATAAGGATATAGCTTGTATCCAGACTGCTGATTGGGATACATGGGCAAATGTTACTGCCAAGGTATTTCTGCAGGCAGGTATCAACCGTCTGGACTTCAAGGCTTTTACTTCGGATGAATCAGACTGCGTAAATATAGACTATATTGATATTGAAGCCACATCCGGCACCATTAACACTTATGAAGCTGAGGATTCTGCAAATACGCTGTCCGGAGCCGCTGTAAGACAAAGAGATAATGCTGCATCGGGCGGGCAATATGTAGGCTGGATTGGCAATGGGGCTAATAATTACCTCCAATTTAACAACGTTAATGTTCCAAAAGCAGGCACATACAGGATGGTGGTTCAATTTGCAAATGCTGAAGTATTTGGTAACCACTCATATAATAATAATGTGGTTGACAGGTATTCAAGCATTAGTGTAAACGGAGAACCTGCAAAAGGGCATTATTTCTTCAACACCCGTGGATGGAATACATATCGTACAGATATAATAGACGTATATTTAAATGCCGGAAACAATACAATCAGATTCTATAACAGCTCATCGGGGTATGTACCGAATATTGATAAAATATCAATCGCTGCTCCTTTTGAAGGAGAAGTAGTACCGCCTCCTCCACAGGATGATTTTGTATATGGAGATGTAGATGGAAACGGCACAGTTAATTCAACAGACGCAACTTATATAAAACGGTATTTGCTAAGGCAAATTAATGAGTTTCCCTATGAAAAAGCTTTAATTGCAGGAGATGTGGATGGAAACGGCTCTATTAATTCAACAGACTTATCTTATTTGAAAAAGTATATATTAAAAATTATATCGGAATTTCCGGCAGAGTCTAAATAGACCTGGGCCGGGCGAAAAACACCTGCTCATATAAGTAGCTAAAAACTTTATAAGGATAAGTCACAAATCAAAACCCAGAACGAACTAATTAATAGAGTAGTTCTGGGTTTTTCTCAAATAATTATATGTTACATATATTGGACCGTATTTTGAAGAAGAGGAAAAAATGCGAGAATGTGACTTTTAAATGTGATTGAAGATAAAAAAGGGATTATAAACTTTAAATATAGAAAAAAGATAATAGGGAGGGATTAATTACGATTAAGAGGGCTTTAAAACTTATTGTATTGATTTTGGTAACGATACTATTAGCTACCTCAGTGTATTACTCAAGCAATTCTTCGATAACGCTGGCTTCAACGGGCGTTGATGGTGTTAAGGCAAAGCTCCAATCATATAATTATTCGCATATGTACGTAAGAAATGCAAACTTCGATGTAAGAATAGACGATAATGTTACTCCGGAAACAGATTCCCAATGGGTGCTGGTTCCCGGTCTTGCCAATAGCAAAGAGGGATATGTGTCTATTCAATCTGCTAATCATCCGGGATACTACTTAAGACACTGGGATTATGATTTTAGATTGGAAAAAAACGACGGGACCGCAATTTTTGCAGAGGATGCAACATTTAAAATGGTTCCGGGGCTTGCAGATCCTTCATATACTTCTTTTCAGTCCTATAATTATCCTACCAGATATATAAGACATTATAATTACTTGCTTAGGTTGGATGAAATTGTAACAAATCTTGACAGAGAGGACGCCACATTCAGGGTGATTGACGGTTCATCTGTAGATCCCGACAAACCGGATGATTCGGTTATTGTAACAAATCCGGTCGTCAGGCGACGGGCAGACCCATGGGTTTACAGGCATACCGACGGTTATTATTATATGACGGCATCCGTACCGGAGTATGACAGAATAGAGCTAAGACGGGCAAAAACTCTGCAAGGACTGTCAACAGCTACACCTAAGACAATTTGGAGAAGGCACTCCAGTGGAATCATGGGAGGACATATCTGGGCTCCGGAGATTCATTTCATTGATGGAAAATGGTATATTTATTTTTCAGCGGGAACATCCGCCAATTATTTCGATATACGCCTGTATGTCCTTGAATGCCCGGATTCAAATCCTCTTACCGGATCTTGGGTAGAAAAAGGTCAATTAAAGACCAATTGGGAGTCTTTCACCCTCGATGCAACCACCTTTGAGCATAATGGTACAAGGTATCTTGTATGGGCGCAGAAGGACCCTAAAATAGCAAGTAACAGCAATATTTATATTGCCAAAATGAATGGGCCTCTTGCCATAACCGGAAGCCAGGTTATGATTGCGTCACCTCAATATTCATGGGAAAAGGTGGGTTATGCTGTTAATGAAGGCCCTGCCGTTTTAAAGAAAAACGGTAAAATTTTTATAACCTTTTCGGCAAGTGCTACTGACTCAAACTATTGCATGGGATTGTTAACTGCCTCCGACACCGCAAACTTATTGGATCCGAAATCATGGTACAAATCGCCAAATCCAGTATTTCAAAGCAATACATCCACAGGGCAGTACGGGCCCGGGCATAATTCCTTTACAACTTCACCCGATGGAAAAGTGGATATTATGGTATATCATGCGAGGAACTACCGGGACATAACGGGAGAACCTTTGTATGACCCGAATAGACATACCCGTGCTCAAATAGTTAACTGGAATGCCGACGGTACACCGGATTTCGGAATACCGGTTGCTGACGGAACAAATGTGATATATATCCCACCCCAAACACCAACGCCAATACCTACAAATAGTGCTACACCCAATGACTTAATCTACGGCGATATAAACGGAGATAATTCTGTCAATTCAACGGATTTGACAATTTTAGAAAGATATTTGCTTGGAAGAACTGTCCCGACATCACCGAACTGGAGACAGGCCAGCGACCTTAATTTGGACGGAAATATAAACTCAACGGATTTTACAATACTTAAGAGGTACATTTTAGGTAGAATTAAAGCACTGCCTTGGGTAAATTAGATATAGGAGCATAGAAAGTCAAAAAGATTATTATTTATTTTGAAATAAATTTTGGGAGGGACGTCATGAATAATTTGAAAAAGTTTACATTGGCGATTGTATTTGCTTTCCTGACGGCAGTATGCTTTCAGTATCCTAGAATAGCCAGTGCTGCAACAACCGTTACTATAGACCCTGATGCAACCTATCAAACCATCGAAGGCTGGGGAGCAAGCCTATGCTGGTGGGGAAATCAGATTAGCCAGTGGTCTGACGATAATAGAAACAAACTGATTGAGAAAATTGTCAGTCCGACCGATGGCCTGGGATATAATATATTCAGGTACAATATCGGCGGCGGAGACAATCCCGGTCATAATCATATGAGGGCTTATGCGGATATTCAAGGATATCAGAATGCAGACCGTTCGTGGAACTGGAATGCCGATGCCTCTCAAAGAACCGTTCTTAGCCGGCTGATAGAAAGAGGGAAATATTATGGTTCGGAAATGATACTTGAGGCGTTTTCCAATTCTCCACCCTACTGGATGACAAAAAGCGGCTGTGCTTCCGGAACCACCGATGGTTCCAACAACTTAAGAGACGATTATTATGACGATTTTGCCGATTACCTCACTGAGGTCGTAAAGCATTTCAGAGATGCATGGGGTATTACATTCAGGACTTTAGAACCCATGAATGAACCCAATGCAAACTGGTGGACGGCGGGTGGCAGACAGGAAGGCTGTTCCTTTTCATACGCCAATCAACAGAAAATTATTAAAGAGGTGGGAGAGAAATTAAGAGCCAAAGGATTGACAGGAACAACCGTCAGTGCTGCCGATGAAAACAGTATTGACACGGCTCTTTCAGGGCTTCAGTCCTATGATGCAACCACTTTGTCCTATATGTCCCAGCTCAACGTACATTCTTATCACGGCTCGAAAAGAGCCCAGCTCAGAGACCTTGCAAAATCGAAAGGACTTAGAATTTGGCAGTCGGAATCCGGCCCGTTGAATTTTGACGGCAATATGGCAGATTCGTGCATCATGCTGTCAAAGCGTATTGTTACCGACTTGAAAGAATTACAGTGTGTCGCGTGGTTGGATTGGCAAATAATAGACGGCGGTAATTGGGGCAGTATATATGTAGATGATGCCACCCAGACCTTTACTCTTACCGAAAAATTCTATATGCATGCAAATTACAGCAGGTTTATAAGGCCCGGTTATACAATTATAGGTGCCAACAATGAAAAAACGATTGCGGCAATAAGCCCTGATAAAAAGAAGCTTGTTATTGTGGCAACCAACGACAATAAATCTTCAAGCGAAAACTATACATTTAACCTGTCAAGGTTTTCAGGCGTAAACAGCACTGTGGAGGTTTACAGAACATCTCCTAGCCTAAGCCTTGCAAAAAGCAATATAACAGCGTCAAATAAAACTGTTTCCGACACTTTGCCGCCGTATTCGATAAATACATATGTTATATCCCTTGACGGTGGTGTTGAATCAGTACCGGAGGTAAGGCTTCAATCATATAATTATCCCAATAGATATGTAAGACATATAGATTTTGATGCAAGGATAGATGAAAACGTTACCCCCAAAGAGGATTCGCAATGGAGGCTGGTTCCGGGCCTTGCCAACAGCAGCGAAGGGTATGTTTCCATTCAGTCGGTAAACCATCCGGGATATTACTTGAGACACTGGGATTATGATTTCCGGTTGGATAAAAACGACGGGACTACAATTTTTGCTGAGGATGCAACCTTTAAACTGGTTCCGGGACTTGCGGACCCTTCCGGTGTTTCTTTTCAGTCATATAATTATCCCGACAGATATATAAGGCATTATGGATACTTGTTGAAGCTGGAGAAAATTTCAACTGATCTGGACAGGCAGGATGCAACCTTTTTAATAATCAGCGATGATACTCCCGGACCTATAACAGATTCAGGGTATATAATGGCTTATTTCAAACAGGCACCGGGCGAGTATGGGCTTAATCTTTGCTACAGTACAGATGGGCTCCACTGGAGAAATATAAACGACGGAAAGCCTGTTTTGTATGCGCAAATGGGAACAAAGGGTATTAGGGACCCGTATATTTTCAGGAAACAGGACGGAAAGTTCGGAATAGTTGCAACCGATATGCTGGGGACCAATTGGGGAGATACGAGCCAATATATTCATTATTGGGAATCCGAGGATTTGATAAACTTTACCGAGCGTTTAATAAAAGTGCATAACAGAAGCAACATGCATGCCTGGGCTCCGGAGGTATTCTATGACGAGAACAGGAAGCAGTACGGCATATACTGGGCAGGTAATACGGATTATAATCGGATATATGTGAATTATACAACGGATTTTAAGACAGTGAGTGACTGTGAAGTGTTCTTTGATCCCGGTTATGATGTAATTGACGCTCATATTGTCAGTGACAAAGGAATGCATTATTTGTTTTTCAAGGATGAGAGGGCTTCAGGAAAGTCCATTAAGGCAGCAAAATCAAGCTCCCTGTCGCCTAAAAGCTTCACTGTATTTACCCCGAATTTTATAACCTCGGCCAATACGGAGGGACCCTTTGTTTTCAAAGACAATAATTCCG
>NZ_DAORXT010000060.1:0-17064 GCF_035371925.1 Acetivibrio sp.
ATTTGAGTCACTTCTTTTTTATCATGTTTGGGCAATTAATTTTACAACTTACCGTCATACAATGAAATATGTAAGCAAAAAAGAGGGTGTATACATTAACGTTACCATAATATTGGTTCAGTAATAAACCTCCACCAGATACAAGCCTTCTGCAGGGGCCGTTCTTCCTGCGTTTTTTCTATTTTGACTTTCGATTATCTTGGGTATATCATCGGCATTTATCCTCCCCATACCCACATCCACTAAAGTTCCGACTATTATTCTCACCATATTGTACAGAAATCCGTTTCCGGATATCTCAAACTTTATTGATTTATCGTCCCTTTCCAAAGAGACATCCGTAATGGTTCTCACAGAAGTTTTTACACTGCTGCCGCTTGCCCGAAAGGAAGAGAAATCATGGGTGCCCAAAAAGTATGATGCCGCCTTTTTCATACTTTCAAAATCCAGTTTATATGACACATGAAATGCCCTGTTTCTTAGAAGAGCAGAGGGAAATTGGGAGTTGTAAATCAGATATCTGTACTTTTTCCCTTTTGACTTAAACCGGGCATGAAAGTCCAAGCTTACTTCTTGGGACTCTCTTATCACTATATCATCGGGAAGCATCCTGTTTAGGGCATAAGAAAATCTGTCGCCCGGTATATTAGAACCGGTCTTGAAATTTGCCACCTGCCCTAATGCGTGTACTCCGAAATCAGTCCTGCTTGCACCCGTAAGTTCAACCTTCTCTCCGGTAAGCCCTTTTATCGCTCTTTCAATTGTATCCTGCACAGTTTTGGCATTCTTCTGCTTTTGCCAGCCGTGATAGTTGGTACCGTCGTATTCAATTATCAGTTTTACATTCCTCATAGCATCTTCCTTACACTTTTTTCTTTTTTAAATAATTCAAGGGCAAAAGCCCCGTCGCCTTTGCCCCCTGTCAGTTTATTTATAATCAGCAGTCTTTTCCCAGCATTGCAGCACCGATTATTCCGGCGTCATTGCCCATTTGAGCCGTTTTAAGCTGCGTTTGAGGTATATCCTCTTTGCTGTAAACTCCCTGTTTTATAAGCTCTCTAAGAGGCTTTAAAAGGTATTCCCCTTCCTTGCATATTCCTCCGCCTATTACCAGTATCTCCGGCATAAATATGTTTATCATGTTGATAAGTCCCTCAGCAATATATCTTATATATTGCTGTACCACCATCTCACCTGTTTTGTCGCCCTGCTTTGCAGCATCGAAGGGAACTTTTGCATCGATTTTTGACAAATCTCCTCCTACAAGCTTGTTTATAAGGGAATCGGGATTTTCCTGAGCGGCCTTTCTGGCCTGTCTGATAAGCGCAGTTGCCGAAGCATATGCTTCCCAACAACCCTTTCTTCCACAGGAGCAAGGCTCTCCATCCACCATCAGAACTGTATGACCCAGTTCTCCTCCTGCATAGTTGAAACCGCTGTATATTTTGCCGTCTATTACTACTCCTCCGCCGATTCCCGTACCCAAAGTTATGGTTACGGAAGTTTTTGCTCCCTTTGCCGCACCTGCCACACTTTCGGCAAGAGCCGCACAGTTTGCGTCATTGTCGAGATATACGGGCAAATCAATATATTTTTGCATTTCAGACCTTATTGGGACATTTCTGAAATTTAAGTTGTTGTTGTAGACAAGAATTCCATCCTTGCAGTTTGGTGTACCGGGACTGCCAACCCCGATATTTTTAACCTGGTCAACGCTAAAACCCGCATCCTTTATTACCTTTTGGGTAAGCATTGCCATATCCTTGATTATCTCCTGATACGGTCTTTCCCTCAGTGTCGGGACACTGTCTTTGTGAAGTATTTTACCTTCTTCATTTACCAAGCCTACGGCGATATTCGTTCCGCCAAGATCAATTCCTATGTAGTACATTTTAATCCTCCTAGTACAATATAGTGTAAGCAAATAACAGCCCTTTACCCGCTGCAATTACCAGACTTCAATAGATTTGGCCAACTGCTTTGCCTTAACGTTCAATGTATATTATATACTAATTTTTTGCACTTGTAAAAGTACTTGTGTTCCTTAAAAATATAATATTAGTCAACATAGAATGTGGCATAAAACGCGCAAACGCCTTTATGAAATTCCATAAATCCATCTGAGCTTTTAAGATAGAATACTGCTAAAGCTATCCATTCTCCCGGATTTTATGTATAAGATGCATTATCAATTCATCATCAGGTTTTCAGGGTTGTAATAAACATAGGTATCGACTCATCTGCTGAACAAAAACCGCATCTTTTATAAAACTCCAGTGCTTTTGGATATGCTATTAAGACTTTTCTTAAGTAGTCCTTGTATTCATCCAGCATCAGTGACATAAGTTTCTTGCCGATTCCTTTGCATTGATAATCGGGACGTACCAACATAAAGTGTATATATGCTGTCATTATGCCGTCAGACAAGCAGTTTACCAATCCTACCAGCTTATCTCCATCCCAAGCAGAATATACTGAAGATGAATTTTTCATTGCAATTTTAAGCTTGTCAGGGTAGTTTCCCGAATCCCATTCTATCGATAAAAACAAATCTCTTAGTTGTTCTTCTTCAAAATCTTTTATGCTTTTATATTGAATATTCATAACCGCCTTGTACGATATAGTCAGTAACTAAACCATACTTCCCCCTTATTTTATTTTTTACCCTATCGGACAGTCTCTTTTTAGCCTTGAAACGATGTTTTTACATTATAAGCTCTTTTCTCATGTCCATACCCTTTCGGGATTTTTGTATCATTACTGCGATTTCTGCCAATAGCTTCTTCTCCAAGATATAAATCATACATACAGGTCAAAATATAGCCTGTTTTATACATGCAATCTGAAATATTGCACGTATATTAAAACAACTTCAAAAACCAAAAAGAATAATATAATTCTAAAATCAACCCCAGACAGCTTCATTCTCTTCATTCTTGTCCTTCCCTCTCCGCCTCTGTAGCAGCGTGCTTCCATTGCCAATGCAAGGTCATCGGCCCTTCTAAATGCGCTGACAAACAGCGGAATCAATACAGGAATGAAGCTCTTTGCCCTGTCAAAGATGTTTCCCGTCTCAAAATCTGCTCCCCTGGAAGCCTGGGCTTTCATTATTTTATCGGTTTCTTCAAGCAGTGTGGGTATAGATCTTAATGCAACGGTCATCATCATTGAGAATTCATGCACCGGTACTTTTAATCGTTTTAACGGGCCCAAAAGCCTCTCCAGCCCATCCGTAAGGGATATGGGTGTAGTTGTCAAGGTCATAATGGATGAGCTCATAATCAAAAGAATAAGCCTCACGCTCATTTTTACCGCAGTATCAATCCCTTCATAAGTGATTCGGATTGCTCCGTATCCCAAAAGTACCGTCCCCGGCGCGGTAAAAATATTGACCAAAGCTGTAAACACAATTATAGGCATTATTGGCTTTACGCCTTTTAGTGTGTATCCAAAAGGTATTCCGGCAATAAAAATTGTCATGACAATAAAACCTGAGAATACAGCAAAGGCAAGATATGAATCTATAAGAAATATATTTGTCATTATAACCAGCGTCAGTACAATTTTTACTCTGGGGTCAGCCCTGTGTATCAATGAGTCTCCGGGAAAATACTGCCCCAGTGTTATATCCTTCATCATATGCTCCATTACGCCTTTCTTATGTATTTTGTCAATTCCTCTTTTGCCTCAGTAACGGTCAGGACATTATCATTTATTTCAGGAATTTTCTCTTTTAATTTTTTCATTAAATAGGTAATCTGCGGAGCCGCAAGTCCTATTCTTTCCAAATCGTCTATATTGCTAAAAACATTCCGGACCGGACCGCACATTTCTATTCTGCCCCTGTTCATTACTATTACCCGCCCAACGTATTTTGCCACATCCTCCATGCTGTGGGATACCAGCACCACCGTCATTTTATTGTTTTTATGCAGGTTTGAAATCAATTCAAATATTTCATCCCGCCCTCGTGGGTCCAGGCCTGCGGCCGGCTCGTCCAAAATGAGTATTGAGGGCTCTAATACCAATATTCCTGCCATGGCCACCCGCCGTTTCTGTCCCCCCGACAATTCAAAGGGTGACTTGTCCAATATGTCTTCCGAAAGGCCCAACATACTGACTGTCTTTCTGATCTTTTTATCAATTTCCTCTTTATTTTCGCCCCGCTTTACAAGGCCAAAAGCTATATCCCGGTAAACGGTCTCCTCAAACAATTGGTGTTCGGGATATTGAAAAACGATTCCTACCTGTCTTTTCAGCTCTTTTGCCTTTTTGCCGGTCAATTCTTCGCCATTTATATACACACTTCCGGAGGTTGGTTTCAAAAGGCCGTTAAAATGCTGGACGAGCGTGGATTTGCCCGAGCCTGTGTGGCCAATAATACCGATAAATTCTCCTGTTTCTATGCTCAAATTTATATTATCCAGTGCTAATTTTTCAAACGGAGTACCCTTCATATAAACGTATGTCAGATTGCTTACTTTTATGGACATTTTTCCTCCTCAGTGTGTTTTAAAATATGCAGTTTAGCCACTTAAAGCATCAGTATTCTCCACTTATACGAGGTAGAATAAATCTATTGCCTCGTTATATTTATACACTTTTTTACTTCCAACTTCAAGTGGAGTTTTCCTTAAAATAAATCATATTAATGAATTGTCTTGGCCTGTTCTATGGTATAATTGTGACTGTGAAAACTAAAGATAAATATATATACATTTGAAAGGTGGCTTTATATGAATCATTATTACACTCAAAACCCTGATGCTCCCCATGATATAAGTACAATTATTTATACTGTGGAAGACTTGACTTTAAAGCTCAACACCGATTCCGGGGTTTTTTCAAAAAGAAGAGTTGATTTCGGCAGTGACCTTTTAATAAGGTCCATTCCGCCGGTTTCCGGCAACATTCTTGATATTGGATGCGGCTATGGTGTTATCGGTATCTCCCTTGCCCTTTTAAACCCTTCTTCGTCTGTTACCATGATTGACATTAATGAAAGGGCTGTTGATTTGGCTATGCAAAATATTCGTCTAAATGGTGTTAAAAATGCCAATGTTTTGGTTAGCGATGGCTTTTCCAATGTTTCAGGCAAATTTGATGCTATTGTAAGCAATCCCCCGATACGAACCGGAAAGAAAGTAATCTACCCGATATTTGAGAACAGCATAAACTTTTTAAATCCTGGAGGTTCAATTTATCTTGTAATACAAAAGAAGCAGGGAGCAAGCTCTGCAATTAATTTCCTTAATACAGTTTATGGAAATTGCGAGGTTATCAATAAGAAAGCAGGATATTGGATAATAAAGAGTACCAAAGAATAGAACTGATTTTCATGCTGAACTGTATGAGTCAAATATACCGGTTAGTATCCGGCTTTAGTAATCATGTCGACGAGACATTGAGCTGCCTCTTCGACACTTAGGACGTTGTCCGGCACATTATAGCCGTCTTTTTTTAGCTCATGAAACAATTCCGCAACTTGCGGCACATCAAGCCCTAAGGCTTTGATTTCTTCTACTTTTGAAAATATTTCATGGGGCTTTCCGTCCATTACGATTTCCCCTTCGTCAATTACCAGTACCCTTTTGGCGAGTACTGCCTCCTCCATGTGATGGGTAATGTGAATGATTGTTATGTTTTCCTTTTGATTTAAGTCTTGAAGGACTTTTAAAACTTCTTTTCTTCCAACAGGATCAAGCATGGATGTTGCTTCATCAAGAACAATGCATTTTGGCTTCATAGCTAAAATGCCCGCTATTGCCACCCTTTGCTTTTGACCTCCCGACAAATGGTGGGGAGATGCATTTCTTTGCTCCTCCATTCCCACACTTTTTAGAGCCTCAGTTACTCTATTTACAATCTCTTCCGAAGGTATTCCAAGGTTCTCCGGGCCAAACGCAACATCCTCCTCCACAGATGTTGCTATTATCTGATTATCCGGATTTTGAAATACCATGCCCACCGTTGTCCTTATTTCCCACAAGTTTGCTTCATCCGTGGTCTTTTTTCCGCCTATGTAGAGTACTCCTTGGGTGGGAACCAAAATAGCATTGAGAAGCCTTGCAAAAGTCGATTTTCCGGAGCCGTTCCGGCCAATAACAACTACGAATTCCCCTTCCTGTATTTTGGTGTTTACCTCTCTTAATACAGAAGCTTTAGGAGTATTGTCATTATTTTTTTTGTATGCAAACTCTACGTTACTGGCTTTTACTATTACATCCATCTTTTTTACTCCCCTAATAAAACAGGGATTAAGGTGAATTTCCGTAACACCCAATCCCCGTAAGTCATCCAGCTTCATTTAATACTAAACCAGTTGCAGAACTACCATCTCTGCAGCATCGCCTTTTCTTGGCCCAATTTTGTAGATTCTTGTGTATCCACCGTTTACGTCTTTATACTTGGGCGCAATCTCATCAAACAACTTGTTTGCAAGGTTGATTGTATTACCCTCACTGTCTTTGACTCTGTACAACCATGTCATAACTTTTCTTCTTGCATGGAGTCTTGAAGGGTTGTCAACTCTCTGCATGTCAGTCTTGACTTCTCTTTCTACAACCAGATACTCATTACCGTTTTTAGATTTCTTGGTATTGGTAATCTTGTTACCCTTCGAATCCACTTTTGCAGCACTTACTTTTACCTGCTTGGATGTGAAGTTGTCACATTCCTTTACAGCTATTGCAATAAGCTTTTCTGCTATATTTTTAACTTCCTTGGCTCTCGCTTCAGTCGTTTCTATTTTGCCATTTTGAAATAAAGCAGTAACAAGACTCTTTAAAACTGCTTTTCTCTGGTCAGTAGCACGTCCGAGTTTCCTTTGTGCCGGCATTCTTATACCTCCTTTGCTTAAGTCTGCTATGATTGGACATAAACTTAAAAATCATAGTCTTTTTTACTATTTAATCTTTTCACGGTTAGTCTTCACTTGGCGCCAAAGACAATCCCAAAGCTTTCAGCTTGTTTATGACCTCTTCAAGAGATTTTCTACCAAGATTTCTAACCTTCATCATATCTTCCTCGGTTCTGTTTGTAAGATCCTCAACAGTGTTTATACCTGCTCTCTTCAAGCAGTTGTAAGATCTTACGGAAAGGTCAAGTTCTTCAATAGTCATTTCAAGAACTTTTTCCTTCTTTGTTTCTTCTCTCTCGACCATTATCTCAGCATTCTTTGCATTATCGGACAGGTCGATAAATAAGTTGAGATGCTCGCTTAATATTTTTGCACCCAGACTGATTGCTTCATCCGGCTTGATACTTCCGTTTGTCCAAACTTCCAAAGTCAGCTTGTCATAGTCGGTAACCTGTCCTACACGTGTGTTTTCCACCGTATAGTTAACCTTGTTTACCGGTGTAAAAATTGAATCGATGGGTATAACACCTATCGGCTGACCGGGATGCTTATTCTTTTCGGCAGATACATATCCTCTGCCCTTGTCAATGGTCATCTCCATATAAAGCCTGTGCTCACCGCTCAAAGTCGCAATCTTGAGATCCGGGTTAAGAATTTCAACATCAGAATCCACTTTGATATCCGATGCCTTTACTTCTCCTTCTCCCTCAGCATCAATATATATAACCTTTGGACCGTCTCCGTGAAGATTTAACGATAGCTCTTTAATATTAAGGATTATTTCTGTTACGTCCTCAACTACGCCAGGTATTGTTGAAAACTCATGCAGTACGCCATCTATCTTGATTGAGGTTACAGCTACACCGGGCAAAGATGAAAGCAATATTCTTCTTAGTGAATTACCAAGAGTGATACCATATCCTCTTTCCAATGGTTCTACTACAAATTTCCCATATCTATTGTCTTCACTGGATATTACACATTCAATCTTCGGCTTTTCAATTTCTATCATCAAAAACCCTCCTTTGAACTATTATATTTTTTGAGGGCAACTGATTCAAAGTTCTTTATCTCTCAATTCAACTATGATTAAACCTTCATCTCTATTGTTATAATCCTCAGTTGCTGAACCGGAAATATACAAACATACATCTTATTACTTGGAGTACAACTCAACTATGAGGCTCTCTTTCAGTGGCAGATCAATATCTTCTCTTACAGGTAAAGCTACTACCTTTGCAGACATTTCTTCGGCATCATATTCCAACCACTGTGGCTTCGGTTTTCCAGCTGCATACTCTTTATTGTCCTTCATTTTTGCTGTGCTCTTGCTCTTTTCGGTTACTGCTATTACGTCTCCAAGCTTAACAAGATAAGATGGAATATTTACCCTTTTTCCGTTAACGGTAAAATGTCCGTGTCTTACCAACTGTCTGGCCTCAGGCCTTGAAAGCGCGAGACCCATTCTATAAACAACATTATCAAGTCTCAGCTCGAGAATTTGAAGAAGGTTTTCACCGGCGATACCCTTCTTTTTAACAGCCATATCAAAGTACTTTCTAAACTGACTTTCCAAAAGTCCGTAATATCTTTTAGCCTTCTGCTTTTCACGAAGCTGAAGTCCATATTCTGACAATTTCTTTTTGTTTTGGCCGTGCTGTCCGGGAGCATATCCTCTCCTGGCAACCGCACATTTATTTGTAGTGCATCTTTCACCCTTCAAGTAGAGCTTCTCACCCTCCCTGCGGCAGAGTCTGCAAGATGCGTCGGTATATCTTGCCATTTAATTTTACACCTCCAAGAAAAATATTAAAAGTTTATATTTAACCACGACTACTATACTCTTCTTCTCTTAGGTGGCCTACAGCCATTGTGAGGAATAGGAGTCACATCTTTAATAAGGCTTACTTCAAGTCCTGCAGCCTGCAACGCTCTTATTGCAGCTTCTCTTCCGGAACCGGGACCTTTAACATAAACCTCTACAGTTTTAAGTCCATGCTCCATTGCTGCTTTAGCTGCCGCTTCAGCTGCCATCTGAGCTGCAAAAGGTGTGCTCTTTCTTGAACCTCTGAAGCCTAAGCTTCCGGCACTTGACCAGGAAAGGGTATTTCCTGAAACGTCAGTAAGTGTAACTATTGTATTATTAAATGTTGAACGTATATGAGCCGCTCCACGTTCAATATTTTTACGCTCTCTTCTTTTTCTAGTAGTCCTTTTGGCACCACTTGCTTTGCTAGCCATTTAATCCCATACCTCCTTTTACTATTTCTTTCTCTGTGCTCCGACAGTTCTCTTTGGGCCTTTTCTTGTCCTTGCATTGGTTTTGGTCCTTTGACCGCGAACCGGAAGACCCATTCTATGTCTTCTTCCTCTGTAGCATCCGATTTCCATCAATCTCTTAATGTTGAGAGCGATTTCTCTTCTTAAATCTCCTTCAACCTTGTATTCTTTATCTATTATTTCCCTAAGTTTGCTAATTTCATTGTCTGTCAAATCTCTAACTCTTGTATCGGGGTTAATACCAGTTTTGCGCAAAATCTCATTTGACAAAGTTCTGCCAATTCCATAGATGTAGGTTAACCCGATTTCCACTCTTTTTTCTCTGGGCAAATCAACTCCGGCAATACGTGCCATCTTTTTTTTACACCTCCAACAAGTTACTCAAAATTAAATTCTTCGAATAATTTTTATATATAAAATAAACAATCCAGGTTATGATTACAGGCACACTTATTATACCTGCAACCATACAGCCGCACCTGTATGTTATTTTTGATTTAAAACTTCATCGGATGACAGTTGACAAAAGACAGCTGCCATAAAATTTATACTTTTAGAATTACATCTGACCATATATAAAGTCTTCCATGTAATCCAAACTTTCATTTTAAAAAATAACTGTAACTATTTAATAATAGGCAAACTACTGTCCATTGTCAACTGTCATCCCGAAAATTTTTATCCCTGTCTTTGTTTATGCTTAGGATTCTGGCAAATTACCATTACTCTTCCTTTTCTTCTGATTATTTTGCATTTTTCGCAAATAACCTTTACAGACGGTCTTACTTTCATTTCCTTTTCCCTCCTTAAATTACTTAGCCCTCCACGTTATCCTACCTCGGGTCAGATCATAAGGAGATAGCTCAACTGTAACCTTATCCCCTGGTAAAATCCTAATAAAATTCATCCTGAGTTTACCGGATATGTGGGCCAGTATTTTATGTCCGTTTTCCAATTCCACCTCAAACATTGCATTTGGCAATGCTTCAACAACCTTACCTTCTACTTCAATAACATCTTCCTTAGACAAGTCAACTCCTCCTTACTACTGATACCAAACCCTTTATTTCAATTAAACTCATCTTCTGCATCGCCAATTTCGGCCAATACTTTCCGAATTTCCGAATTCGAAACTTTAGTTCCGTTTTTCAATTTATCACTTAAAGGTAGTATAACTTTTTCGGTAATTCTAAGGTGCTTTATGTTCTTTGACTTTGGCTTTTCAACTCTTCTTAAGTCGCCATCTGCCACCAAAACACTTTTGTCATCTATTATGCCGATAACGACAAATTTACGTCCAAAGTCCCGTCCGGCTTTCGAGTAAACTACCTGCCCAACGTCAACTTTCATCAACTCACCTCTGTTCATTTTCACACCTTAACTCAGCACGGTCAAAATTAAAGGTTCGTTTTCTGTTATCGCTATTGTGTTCTCATAATGGGCTGAAAGCTTACCGTCTGCTGTTACGACTGTCCATCCGTTTTGGAGAATCTTAACCATATACGTTCCCTGGTTCACCATAGGTTCTACAGCCAACGTCATACCAACTTCCAGCCTGGTTCTTTGACCACTGCATCTATAGTTCGGTATCTGCGGCTCCTCATGCATTTTTTTCCCTATGCCGTGACCGACGAAATCACGAACAACAGAAAAACCGTTTTCAACCACATAATCTTCTATAGAACCGGAAATATCGATTATTCTGTTGCCTTTTACTGCTTTCTCCAATCCTTTAAAAAAGCTCTCTTTCGTAACATCAATCAGCCTTTGGGCTTCATCGGAAATCTTCCCAACCGCAAAAGTTCTGGCAGCATCTCCGTGAAAGCCGTTTATATAAGCACCAACATCGACACTAATAATATCGCCATCTTTAAGCACTCTTAAACCCGGTATTCCGTGAACCACTTCATCATTTACCGAAGCACATATACTTCCGGGAAAGTCAGGAACATTCTTAAAAGCCGCCTTATAGCCCTTAAAAGACGGTACCGCTCCACACTTTCTAATTGTTTCTTCAGCAATTCTGTCAAGTTCAATCGTTGAAACACCGGGCTTAATGGCTTCTTCTACGTTTTTTAGGGCTAATGCTACTACTTCTCCAGCTTTTTTCATTAATTCAATTTCTTTTTTTGTTTTAATCGATATCATAGTTTAGCTCCACTCAAAGCACTTAAAACCTCTCGTGTGGTGTCATCCACACCTTCTTGACCATGTACGGTCAGAAGTTTTTCCTTCTTTTCATAGTATTCAATTAGAGGTTCCGTCTGCTTGTGATATGTGCTTAATCTTTGGATGACTGTTTCCTCTTTGTCATCATCCCTCTGAATCAATTCACTGTTGCAACTGTCGCAAAGGCCATCCGCCTTTGGTTGGTTATATATTATATGATAGCTCATACCACATTTTGAACAGACCCTGCGTCCTGACATTCTTTTGATTATCTCATCATCAGGAACATATATGTTCAATGCATAGTCCAATTCAATAGCCAAGTCTTTCAACATTTCATCAAGCTTCTCAGCCTGATATATTGTTCTGGGGAAGCCGTCAAGGATAAAGCCATCTTTGCAGTCTGCTTGAGAGATTCTATCTTTAACGATGTCCACTGTCAATTCATCCGGCACAAGCAATCCTTTGTCCATATATTCCTTGGCTTTTTTACCAAGCTCTGTGCCGTTTTTAATATTTGAGCGGAACATGTCCCCAGTTGATATATGAGGTATATTATATTTTTGCGATATAACTACTGCCTGCGTTCCTTTTCCTGCGCCAGGCGCTCCAAGCAGAATAAGCCTCATAACTAATCCCCCTCACTAGATACCAAAATTATCAATTTACAAGTTAAGCACTTTTTAATTTGTCAGGCATTATTCCAAGAAGCCTTTGTAATGTCTCATAATCATTTGTGACTCAATCTGCTTAACTGTTTCGAGGGCAACACCGACAAGAATAAGTACGCTGGTTCCTGCAAACCATATTCCACTGATTCCTGTTATTGCCTGCAATACTGAAGGTAATATCTGAATCAAGGCAAGGAACAAGGCTGAAAACCAGGTTATTCTGCTTATTACCTTGTAAATGTAGTCGGATGTCGGTTTTCCCGGTCTTATTCCGGGAATGAATCCGCCGTTTTTCTTAAGGTTGTTTGCAAGTTCAACCGGGTTGAACTGTATAAATGTATAGAAAAACGTAAAGAACATAATTAGAAGACCTGACAAAATGGATATTTCAATCCTGCTTTGGAAAGTTCTAAAGTACTGAGCCACAGGATGAGTCGAGTTCGGGAAGAAAAATCCTACTATTGTCGCAGGCAATGCAACAAAAGATGTAGCAAAGATAATAGGCAAAACACCCGCCATATTTACCTTAATCGGAATATGAGTACTCTGCCCGCCATACATTTTTCTTCCTACAACACGCTTTGCATATTGCACGGGTATGCGCCTTTCAGCTTCTGTAACCCATACAACGGCAGCAATAATGGCTACAAATATAACTATTACACCTATTACTCCGAAGATTCCCAAAATACCTTTACCTAATCTTTCCAATTTATACTGATTGTACAGATAATAAATTCCCGAAGGTCCTCTTGATACAATACCTGCAAAGATTAGCAAAGATATTCCGTTTCCTATGCCATACTCTGTGATTTGCTCACCAAGCCACATGAGGAAGGCAGTACCTGCTGTAAATGAAAGTGTAATTGTGATAAATGACAATATGTTTCTTTCATTAACGGCCTGGTCTAGTCCAAAGTAAAAAGCTGATGCTTGGAGGAATCCGAGAATTACTGCTCCATACCTTGTATACTCAGCAATAATCTTTCTGCCCTCTTCTCCTTCTTTTGCAAGAGCTTCAAGTTTAGGGATTGCTACTGTTAAAAGCTGTATAATGATCGAAGCGTTAATATAAGGGGAAATACTCATAGCAAAGATCGTTGCTTTCTCAAACGCTCCACCTGACAATATATTAACGAATCCGAAGATTGTTCCTTCACCAACCATACTTTTTAACACATCAGGATTCAAGCCTGGAACCGGTATAAATGAACCTAACCTGAATATAAATATCATCAGCAATGTGAAAAACATCTTTTTTCTCAAGTCAGCTATCTTCCAGGCATTTCTCATAGTTGTAAACAACCCCATATTATATCACCTCGACCTTTCCTCCCGCAGCCTCAATTTTCTCTGAAGCCGTTTTTGTAAATCTTGCAGCCTTTACGGTAAGTTTTTTTGTCAGCTCGCCATTACCTAGGATTGCCACACCATCGTTAATCTTCTTGATAATGCCCTTTTCTTTCAAGAGCTCTTGCGTCACAACCGTTCCGTTATCAAACACGTTTAATGCAGACACATTAACTTCTGTGTATACCTTTGCAAATATATTGTTGAATCCTCTCTTTGGAATTCTTCTGTAGAGAGGCATCTGTCCACCTTCAAATCCCGGTCTTACACCGCCGCCGGCACGGGCATTTTGTCCTTTATGTCCTTTTCCCGCTGTCTTTCCGTTACCGGTTCCGTGTCCTCTACCTTTTCTTTTAGGCAGCTTCTTTGAGCCTGGAGCAGGTTGTAATTCAAACAACTTCATGGATTACACCTCCTTTATATTTCTTCTACTGATAAAACATGTTCAACTTTCTTAATCATACCTCTAATCTGAGGGTTATCCTGCTGTTCAACACAGGAGCCGATTTTTCTCAATCCCAAAGCCTTAACTGTTGCTGCCTGTGCTTCTTTTAATTTATTGGTACTCTTGACCAAAGTTATTTTTAGCTTTGCCACTAGAGTTCCCTCCTAACCTAATACTTCTTCCACAGTTTTATTGCGAAGCTTAGCCACTTCTTCTGCAGTTTTTAGCTGAGAGAGACCTTCTATAGTTGCATGAACCATATTTATAGGATTATTTGATCCTAAAGACTTTGTTCTGATGTCCTTTATGCCTGCCAACTCCAGAACCGCTCTAACCGGACCTCCAGCTATAACTCCTGTACCGGCTTTGGCCGGTTTAAGAAGTACCTTTCCTGCACCGAACTCCCCAATTACCTCATGAGGAATTGTTGTATCAACTAACGGAACTTTTATAAGATTCTTCTTGGCATCTTCAATACCTTTTCTTATTGCATCAGATATTTCTGCTGCCTTACCCATACCGGTGCCTACATGACCATTTTCGTCCCCTACAACAACAAGGGCACTAAAACGGAAGTTTCTACCGCCCTTAACAACCTTGGTTACACGACCAATATTAACAACTTTTTCTTTAAGATCTAATACACTGGCATCTATGCGTTGCAAATTTTTCTCCCTCCTTCTATTAGAACTCCAGTCCCGCTTCTCTTGCAGCTTCTGCAAGTTCCTTGACTCGACCGTGATATATATATCCGCCTCTGTCAAAAACGACACGCTTTATACCGCTGGCTAACGCCCTCTGTGCAACAAGCTTGCCGACTTCCTTGGCAGCTTCTTTGTTTCCACAATAGTCCAACTTGCTTTTTATGTCCTTGTCAAGCGACGAAGCAGAAACAAGAGTTCTACCAGCTGTATCATCAATCACCTGAGCATAGATATTTGTCAAACTTCTGTATACGTTGAGACGCGGACGTTCCGGTGTCCCAAAAACCTTTTTTCTAACTCTCGCATGCTTTCTTACTCTGGCAACATTTGATCCGGGTTTTTTTATCATTTATTTCACTCCCTCCTATTTCTTACCTTTGCCGCCTGTTTTACCTTCTTTGCGTCTGATTACTTCATCCTCATACTTGATTCCTTTTCCTTTGTAAACCTCAGGTTCTCTCTTGCTTCTGATCTTGGCAGCAAATTCACCAACAGCCTGTTTATCCATACCTTTTACAACTATTTTGTTTGGAGCAGGCACTTCAACGGTTATTCCCTGAGGCTCTTCCATCTCAACCGGATGAGAATATCCAAGAGTCAAAACAAGCTTTTTCCCTTGTTTTTGTGCTCTGTAACCAACACCGTTTATTTCCAAAGCCTTTTCATATCCTTGAGTAACACCTATAACCATGTTGTTTATAAGTGTTCTGGTAAGACCGTGTAAAGCTTTGTGTTTCTTTTCGTCAGAAGGCCTTTGAACAACAATTTTATCTCCTTCAACCTTAATGATCATTTCTTTGTGGAACTGTTTAGTCAAAGTTCCTTTTTGCCCTTTAACAGTCAGAGTATTGTTGTCGCCTAACTTCACATCAACACCCTTTGGAACTGCTATCGGTAATCTACCTATTCTTGACATTTCGGCACCTCCAGTTCTTAAGATTGCGAGTTTAGGCTATTTTCTCCCAAACCCTTTTCAGAAACTTTTTATATTACCATACAAACGCTAAAACCTCGCCGCCGACGCCCTCAGCTCTCGCTTTTTTGTCAGTCATAATTCCTTTTGACGTTGAAATTATAGCGATTCCAAGGCCTCCAAGTACTTTCGGTATTTCGCTTTTTCCGGCATATACACGAAGTCCAGGTTTACTGATTCTCTTTATTCCTGAAATAACATTTTGCTTGTTATTTGTGTATTTTAATTTTATTCTTATTACTCCCTGCTTACCGTCATTAATTTCTTCTATGCCTTTTATATAACCCTCTTCCAGCAAGATGTTTGCTATTGCTCTTTTAATGTTGGAAGCAGGTATATCAACCGTCTCATGTTTTGCAGAACTAGCATTTCTTATTCTGGTCAACATATCTGCGATTACGTCCGTTACCTGCATATGTTTAACCTCCTTTCACAAGATAACTACCAACTTGCTTTACGAACACCGGGGATCTGTCCTTTATAAGCCAATTCTCTGAAGCACAAACGACAAATTCCGAATTTTCTCATATAGGCATGTGGCCTTGCGCAAAGTTTGCATCTGTTGTATGCTCTTGTCTTATACTTTGGTGCTCTTTGTTGCTTTATAATCAAAGATTTTTTTGCCACGCAGAAATCCCTCCTTTAGCTTTGGCTAAACGGCATTCCCAATAATTTGAGGAGTTCTTTTGCCTCTTCATCGGTTTTTGCCGTTGTTACAAATGTTATATCCATTCCTCTTATCTTATCAATCTTGTCATAATCAATTTCAGGGAATATAAGCTGTTCTTTCACACCCATGGAATAATTTCCTCTTCCGTCAAAGGAGTTTACAGGTACGCCTCTAAAGTCCCTTACTCTTGGCAGGGAAACATTTATGAGTTTGTCAGCAAACTCATACATCTTATCCCCTCTTAATGTCACTTTACAACCGATATTCATTCCTTGTCTTATCTTAAATGCAGCAACTGATTTTTTTGCTTTGGTTACAACAGGCTTCTGACCGCTTATCAGTGCCATATCATTTACTGCCGAATCTATAGCTTTAGGATTATCCTTTACATCTCCAACACCCATGTTCAAAACTATCTTTTCAAGTTTTGGAACTTGCATCGGACTTTTATATTTAAACTTTGCCTGTAAAGCCGGAACAACTTCATTAACATATTTGTCTTTCAGTCTTGGCATCAACAATTACCTCCTTTCCTAAAGAACCTCAATTACTTTTTTGCTTCCCTTATTACATCTATTGTAGAATTGCATTTCTTGCACTCTCTATTTTTTTCGCCGTTTTCGAGAACACGTCTTCTAACCTTCGTTGGCTTTCCGCATTTGGGGCAAACCAGCATAACATTTGAAGCATGTATAGGCGCTTCCTTCTCGATTATACCGCCTTGTTGATATTGAGATCTCGGTTTTTGATGCTTCTTTACAATGTTCATTCCTTCAACAATAACTGTTCCGTCCTTGGCATTTACGTCTAAAACTTTACCCTTTTTTCCTTCCTTTTTTCCGGTTAGAAGTACAACCGTATCTCCTTTTTTTACATGAACCTTGTTACTCAACTTAAGCCGCCTCCTCCCTTATAGAACTTCTGGTGCGAGGGACAAAATTTT
>NZ_DAORXT010000061.1:0-16538 GCF_035371925.1 Acetivibrio sp.
GACAATAGGTTTAAGAAATTTTATTTAGAACCGATACTTTTTGTGGGATAATCATGACATAAAAATAGTAAGAATCGTGCGATTCAATATTAACTACATCTTTTCGAAAAGCATCTTGCGTCTTTCAAAAAAACACTTGAGGATATAAATATAGGCTTTTCGGAAGAATCATATGATTGGTGTGTTGACTATGAGCAAAGAACGGGACAATATTTTGGTTGAAAATACTTTAAAAGGCAACATCAGTTCCTTTGAAGAATTGATGGGGTTGTATCAGGGAAAGCTGTTCAATTTTCTTTTAAAAATGACGGCTTCAAGAGAGGACGCAGAGGAAATCACCCAGGAAGTGTTTATAAAGGTATACAACAACCTATATAAATACAACAATAAATGGAGCTTTTCCACCTGGATTTACCGGATAGCCATAAATACTCTAAGAAGCCAGTACAGAAAAGTAAAAAATGTAAAGAGTGTTGACTATTACACAAACGTATCGGAACTGCCCGCAAACTTTAGTGATTATCCTGAGTTGGCCTATGAAATGAAGGAGCGGCAAAGAGAGATAATCAGACTTATTGACGAACTTAAAGAAGACCAGAAAACAGCATTGCTTCTACGTTGTATGCAGGATTTTTCCTTCAAAGAAATCGGCGATATATTAGGAATCTCACCCGAAGCTGCAAAAATGAAAATACAAAGGGCAAAGCAGACTATTTGCAAAAAGTACGAAAAACTCGAGAAGGAGGGTAGATAAAAATGAAATGCAATTTTAGTTTTGAAGACATAATCAAATATTCCGAAAATCATCTGTCGGATGAAGAGAAAAAGAGAATTAAAGAACATCTGGATGTATGTGAAAAATGTCGAAAGCGCTATGGAGTATTGAAATCCACAGAGGCTTATGCAAAAGACAGTTCTATTGCAAGCGAGAATATCAGTAAAAATGTGATGGAGGCGATTGATATAAACAGATACAGCAAAAACAAAAAATTTTGGTTGGGTAGGGCATTTTACAAGGCCATGCCTGTTATTAAGCCAATTCTGGCAACTGCGGCAGTATTGGTTGTTGTAACGGTGGGTGTAACAAGTTTCGGAAGTCTCAGAAGATTAATTAATAATTCCGGTAGCGTGGAACCTAATCCAACCGGGTCGGTTATTGATTCTCAAAATACCAATCCGGCTGCGTTACCCGAAAGTACGGACTCAATAGTTCAAAATCCCATAGAAAAAAGGATAATTACGCTTTACTATTCAAATTCCAATGCAGACAAAGTTGTTGCCGAGAAGAGGGAAGTTGAAATAAGCAAAGACACCCAAATAGAAAGATTGGTTTTTGAAGAATTGCAAAAGGGCCCAAAAGGCGAAGGTTTATTTGCAACAATACCCAAGGGAACAAGACTTTTATCGGTATCCACCAAAAACGGCATCTGCACACTTAATCTTTCCAAAGAGTTTGTTGATAACCATTCCGGCGGAACAGCAGGAGAAGCAATGACTTTATACTCGATAATCAATACAATGACCGAGCTTCCCGGTATTGACAAAGTACAGTTTCTTATTGAAGGCCAAAAGCAAGAGGCATATATACATGCTGTATTTAATGAGCCTTTCAAAAGAAATGATAAAATTATTGAAAAGAGCGAAAGCGAGATAAAAGCTGAAGTTGAAGCCAGGTCCCAAGAAGCTGTCAAAGCCATTAAGGAAAAGGACATGGAAAAGTTGGCCCAAATGGTGCATCCTGAAAAAGGCGTATTGTTCTCCCCCTATTCTCACGTTGAATTGCACAAGCATAAAGTATTTACAGCAGAGCAATTAAAGGATCTGCTTAAGTCGGAAGAAGTGTATACTTGGGGAGAATACGACGGATCCGGTGATCCGATTGAATTAACCTTTGCACAGTATTACGAAAGATTCATATACGATCATGATTTTGCAAACGTAGATAAAGTGGCATACAATGAAATACAGCGGTACGGAAATACTATTGTCAATATTTTGGACGTTTATCCTGAAGGCAAATTCATAGAGTACTACTTCCCCGGGACCGAACCGCCCGAACCTTATGATAGTTTGGATTGGGCATGCCTGAGGTTGGCTTTTGAAGAGTATAACGGCCAGTGGTATCTTGTATGTATCGCCCACGGTCAATGGACTATATAAAATATTTGATTTTAAATATACCGTCCCTTGGTATTAGCCAAGAACGGTATACTTTTTTGCTATAAAAAAAGCAGAGAACCGTCCCCTATTTTAAACGTTGTCAAAATAATTCTAATAAAGTTTTATGTATTTATGAGTCATAGTGTAGTAAAATAAGTTTATAGTGCCGGGGTTATTAATTGAAATGATTATAACAATAATGGAAGAGAACTAAACCATACGCGGAGGAGAAAAAATGAAAAAGAGTAAATTAAAAATTGAGATAATAATAATCACATTATTGTTAATGCTAAGTGGATGTAAAAAAAATCAAGATGTATATAATCCTAGTGGCTCGACTGCTTCACCGTCACTGACTTCGAATATTACAGTTACTCCAACTATTACACCTATAGCAGAACCATCTCTGTCAACAGCGGAGCTTTCCATGGAAGCCTATGAAAAGTTTTTGAAGAATGAAATGAAGGTATCTTTTGACCGTTTTATGACAAAAGACTATCCGGAGGATGCTTTATACAAAGCAGGAAGGGAATATACACTTTCGGAATTACTTCACGAAGTTACTACGCACTATTTTGAAAACTCTACAAATAAAAAAATTAAATATATAGATTACAGCTATATTGATTTCGGTAAGGACGGAGTGAACGAATTGGCTCTTCGCCTAAATGGTATGGACATTTATGCCAAGGATGATGATAGTACTCTTGTTTATATTATAAAATATATCGATGGGAAACTATCTGTTTGCTATTATTATGAGACTTGGGCAAGAAGTGAGTCCACAATAAATCAATATGGATATTATAAATCCAGTGGAAGTGGTGGAGCCAGCAATCATATTGCGAAATATGGTGTAATTGACAAGGATGGCAATTGGCAGTTTATTGCATCTATTGAAAGTGAATCTGATATAAATAAGCTTGAATGGTTGGACGGGCTCAATCAGATTCCTAAAGTGGCAGAGGCAAAGGGGATATCCGGTAATATTGAGTTGATTACCGTATGCTTTAATGAAAATGCGGATAATTCGAGTGAGGTTGGCAATAAGGAGTGTTTTTACACATTTAATGTATATGATGATGATTGGAAACCAATAGAGGATGAGAACCTTTATACGAATAGCATATATAAAGAAATTTTCGATGAGGCAAAGGTACCATTTATTACGCCGGATCAAGTTTCAAATATGATTAAAGAAAAAGAGGAAAAGTTGGGAGTAACGGCCGAAATTAAAGAAGGGGCAAAATTGACCTGGAAGGTTCTTAGTGGAAGTATGTTTAATGATTATGTAGGAAGATGAACTTCCCGTGTTGTCGTGGATTAGGGTATCCCAGCAAAAATCTAAAACCCGTTGTACAACATAAAATGAATGTTGAAGGTAGAATACATTTCAACAAATGGTAATGAAACAGTTAACAGGGGACGGTTTAGCATCCCCTGTCTTATTATACCTTGTTTAATTACTGAAGCGGATTCTATCAATCAGTGATTCTTTCTTCATTGATTTTCCAATCAGCAGCGTCAAAATGAATTGGACAATTATAAGCACAAGTATAACGGTAATGGCAGCTTCTTTAGGGTAATGGTAATTACTGATACTGAAAATCCCTTTTTCCTTCACCCAAAGAAAAACCGGGAAACCGGCTAGACTACCTCCACCAACTGCAACAATTAATGTTCCAAAAGTATAAAACAAACCTTCAAGCTGAAGCATTTTATAAAGCTGTACATCGGACATTCCCACTGCCTTAAGCATTCCGATTTCTTTTTTTCTTACATGCACGCTATAAATCATTGTATTAATCATATTCATGATACAGATTGCACCCAGTATACCAAGAAAAGCATAACAAACACCACTTGTCATGGCCATATTTGATTTGTACTGTTCGTACACATCCTTCCAGGCTCTCATCTCTATTCCCCCGGCCTTTTCAATGACTGCCATAAGCTTTGATTCCACCCCTTCATTATATTTCTCGTCGGCAAATATATGGTAATAAAAGTTCAGATTATTATTGCTAAATGTTTCAATGCCTTCTTGAGCCATAATTAAGAAGCAATAATTTGTAAAGCTTCTAGGATAATCTCCAATTGCCGCGATTTCCAAATGTCTTCTGTGAGTTCCGTTTCCATCCTCAACAACCACATCTAAAATATCACCAATTCTCAGTTCAGGATACCAACGGAGCAATTTCTTATCAATAATGACTTTGTCACCCGATGTTAAATCATCATAGGTTATATTGCCTTCAACAATCCCGCTTTCTATTTGCTCCTTTCCGCTCTTCGGGATACCTATAACCCATTCTCTTTCACCGCCAAATGTTTCCGATGACACATATGTACTCTTATAGCATTCCACTTTAGAAATTCCGTCAATTTGTAAAATTTGCTCTTTTAATTGGTCACTCAACGGATTATTCTTTTGCACTTCGCTCCATTCAAGCTCCGGATGTTCCTTATTATTAAACTCCACCACAGGTGAAATCTCGTATTCGCCCAAAATAGAGTTGTTTGCTCCTTCTGTAGGATTGGCACAGGACAGTATAGTGGCAACCACCATAAAAAATACCCCGGTAATGGCCATAGAGCAAATTGTAATACTGCTTTTTCTTTTGTTTCCGGTAAGATATATTTTTGCAAGTCTTCCCACCGTAATATCCCGATAACCTTTTCTTTCTTTTTTTCCGTTCTTAAGATATTGTCCTTCTCGATAACGGATGGCTTCAATTTCGGATACCTTTGACGCCACTCTCATCGGACGAAGTAAAGACAAATAGACTGTTACTAAAGCAACACCGATAGCAAGCAAATATATCCAAAGATGATAAAGCTGTACTTTACCGCCGGAAATAAGTTCTTTCATCGTAGCCAGCCTCTGATTCTCATCTTGGTATAGTTCAAACATACCTAAAAATACATACTTGGTCAAAACAGTACCTGCCAGTAGTCCTGAAGGTATTGCAATTCCCGCCACCGTCAAACCTTCCAAAAGAACGATTTTCCGAAGCTGCGTTTGAGTAGCTCCTATTGCTTTAATCTTACCGAACTCCTGCACACGCTCTCCCATAGAAACATAATAGATGCTGTAAATTGTAATTACACCGGCTGCTACAATAATCAACATAATTATAATAATCCCCGGAACATAGGTCAGATCCACATAATTTGCCATCAGAAAATCCTTATTAATTAACACAGACTGTTCGGAAATACCGAACTGTTCGGCAAGCTTGTTTACTCTTGACTCTATTTCTCTCGTAGTTGCAGTATCTTCCGTAGCTACTTGGAATAAGAAACGGTAAGATATCTGAGCTGGAGGAATCTCATTTTTCAAAAAAGATTTTGATATAAAGGCAGAGTATTTCTTTTGTTGTGTATTCGTATCTGTGTCGGCAATAAATCCGCAAATTACAAAATCCTTTTCCTCAATGAAGTCCAAGCCTCCATCTCTATAAACCTGATAGGGTATCTTGACGGTATCTCCAATTTGACCGGACTTGGAAAGCTCCTCTAAAATTCCTTTAGACACAACAATTTCATTTTCCGCCTCAGGAAGCCGGCCTTCTATAAGTTTCATATGATACATATCAAAGCCTTCGGCATCTAAGTATATCATAGAAATATCGGCATCCCCGGCTGCTATATAACCCGCATCACCGCGAAGCCCCCAACGTGCAACCGAATGATGCACAGCCAACTTTTCAGCCTTTTCTTCTGCCACATTCCTAAATAGGGCATGCCAGTTGGGATACATTTCATTGATAACGGCAAACTGACTCTCAATCATGTCATATCCGACAGTCGGAACAAGAAAAAGCAGCAATGTAGTAAGGAAAACAGCAATTCCTGTAAGTATATTTTTGCTTTTATTGTATTTGGCATTTGCCAAAGCAATCCTTGTTACCATTCTCATGGTCTTCTCACCACCCTGCCATCTTCAATCACAACGATTACATCTGCCATTTGAGCAATGGTTTCATCATGGGTTATCATAACCAGGGTTTGATTATATTCCTTCACACAATTTCTAAGTAAATTTAAAACTTCCAATTCTGTTTTAGAGTCCAAGTTACCCGTTGGTTCATCTGCAAGAATGATTGCAGGGGAAGTGGCTAGAGCTCTTGCTATGGCAACTCTCTGCTTTTGGCCTCCGGATAGAGTATTTGGCATTGCTTCCTTTTTGTCTGCCAAGCCGATACGTTCCAGAATGTCATCTATCTCCCGGCTATTGACTTTTTTCCCATCCAGGCCAATAGGCAGCACTACATTTTCCCAAACATTCAAAGAGGGAATAAGATTATAGTCCTGGAAGACAAATCCTATCTTCTTTCGCCTAAAAGCCGCCAATTGGTTGTCCTTCAATTTGAAAATGTCTTTACCGTCAATCAGGACTTTGCCGGAATTGGGGCGATCCAGTCCTCCCATTATGTGAAGAAGCGTTGATTTACCCGAACCGGAGCGCCCAACAATGGCGGTAAATCTTCCCCTCTCAATTTTTAGGTCGGTATGATCCACTGCCTTAACCACATTATCTCCGGAATTATAATATTTTACCAAGTCGCAAACTTCCACAATCACACCCATGTGCATTCTCCTTACTTTACATATTCCGATGTTTCCATCTGAATATATCCTACACTTTCAACATTACAAAACCCTTACAACAACCATAACAATTTTGTAAGGGTTTTTTGCGATATTTGATATTTATAAAGGGAGCATAATTTTAAAAACCGATCCCCCTTCGGATTTTCTTTTGGCAACAATAGTTCCACCCTGCTGCTCAATAATGCTTCGTGCCAAATAGAGACCTACACCTGCGCCTTCTTTTACCATCTTTTTTGCCTTACTTCCCCTGTAGAACCGTTTGAATATCTCGTGTAATTCCTCTTCCAGGATACCTATTCCTTCATCTTCAACCTCAAGCAATACACTGCTTGGTAAATAACTCACTCTGATATTAATCGCGGTCATCGGCTCAGAATATTTTACGGCATTCTCCAAAACATTCACAATGGCTTCCACTGTCCATTTTCTATCGTGGGAGATTTCCACATCGCCTTCCATATCCACGCAGATTTCAATATTTTTCTCATGGGCCTTCATAAACACCTGGCTGACAGCTTCACTTAAAGTCTGTTTCAGACTGTTCTTTTCCTTCTTTATTTGAATCATATTATTTTCAAGACGTGAAAGCTTAACCAGTTCATCCAATAAAACTTCCATTTTCCGGATTTCTTGAGTTTCTGTCATCAGAAAGTCTTTTTGCTCTTCTTCCGACAACTCCGAAGATTTAGCAAGCTCGTGACACATACGAATGGATGCAAGGGGTGTCTTTAGTTGGTGAGAGATATCTGTAATCAATTTTTTTGTATTGTTTTCTTCCTCCGCAAGGCGTAATTTCAAATCCGAAAAATAGTATCCCAGTTCACAAAGTTTCCCATATACGCTTTCCAATTTGCTTGAATTACTGCCTTCCTTAAGAGCTGGAAGGATCTCAAAATTACCTTTATGAAATCTAATTAGCTGCTCATATATTAAGTCAAGTTCTCTATCAAATTCTGCTATAGCATTTCTTTTTTCCCGTTTTCCCGTCAAAGCAAGACCTGCACTCAAAAAGAGTATCATAAAAATCACAGCTGCCATAGCAATCAACTTTACCCTATCAACACGGTTTTGATAATATGAAAAATTGTCTTGTAACTCACTCTCAATCCCAGGGTAAATAACTATCAATTCCTGCATTTGATTTTCTCGGATTTTGTTCTCATACCTAATACTGCAAAAGCAAAATACCATAACCGCCGCAACAGCTGCAAAGGTCCAAAGGATATATCCTATTTTCTGCTTACCTTTCCTGTCCATAAATATCCCAATCCTCTTACATTTGCAATGTTTTCCGTACCGAGCTTGCTCTTCAGCCTGCTTATGTTCACCGTCACAGTATTATCGTCAACAAATTGCCCGTCAAATCCCCATACCTTATCCAATATATTTTCCTTGGACAAAATACATCCGGCGTTTTCAAGAAGATATATCAGAAGCTGTAGCTCGGTTTTGCTTAAATGAACCAAATCGCCGGCCTTTTTAACCGACATTTCCTTCACCGATACTTCAATATCCCCCGACAAAAGCACTCCTTCCTCCTTCTCATTTATCCTTCGCATAAAGGCATTCACCTTAGAGGTGAGAATATTTACAGAAAAAGGCTTTGTAATATAATCGTCGGCGCCGGTATCATAGCCGTTTACAATATCAATTTCCTGATCCATTGCGGTAAGATAAATCAAAATCACATTACTTCTTTCTCTCACTGATTTACCGAAATCCAACCCACTCCCGTCCGGTAGTGTAATATCACAAATAACAAGATCAATGGGCTCACTTTCAAAAATTAACTTTGCTTCATGGATAGTGTATGCAGACAAGACCTGATATCCTTCTTTACTCAGCTTCAGGCTAATTCCTCTATTCAAATTTTCATCATCTTCCAATAACAAAATTCTCTTCATTTTTGCTATCAACCCACATTAATTAATTTACCTTTCTACTTGCAAAAAAGGAAAAATTGAAGAAATCGGGCAGCTTGCCAGTCGTGACATAAGTAAGATAATTTATTATACCACACTCTACCAAGGAATTCTCTACTTCTTTGTAAAATATAAAAAAAGAGAGCCGTACTCTGTTTTACTGTATAATTTATTCTAACTTGGAAGTAATTTTATATCAAATACCAAATCAGAAGCATTTATTAAAAAACATCGCACTAGCATCATGAGAAATTCCAAGCTTGCTTTCTTGCAATAATCTATTATATATAAAGTTTAAATAATTATTATAGAGAATTAGGGCTTGAAGATAGTCGAATTGCTAAATTCATAAAACACGAAAAAACTATTATCTAAATTTCTTTTTCGCTCATTCGACTAACATTCATCATGATTAACCCTACACAAACCATATGCATTAAAAACCAGAGCAATTCCCAAAATAAATCTTTCCTCTACTTTTCCCGTTGCAGCTGCTCTATTTTCCACTGGCATCTCCATACTATACGAAGCAATGCCAAAACAATAATACCTATCAATATTGAAAAAAAGCCAAAAACAAAGCTCTTTGTCTGTACTGCCGCAATAATTTCCACCAATAAGCATATAGCCTCAAATATCGTTGCTCCCAGAAAGAAGTCCTTTATCCTAGTGTACTGATTTATCTTGGAGTCAATATCCGTATACATCTCAAAAGGACCATCCTCAGCTTTTCTTCTAAGGTAAACCCATCTATACCACTGTGAAACCACTTCCACGCCGCTGTCCTCCATAAATGCAGCAAAATCTTCTTTGGCTCCGTTCCAACTGTCAAGCAAATCAATTTGATAGATATATTCACCCGGTTCGCACGGAACAAAAGTATATACACCAAGGAAAAAATTCTTTAAGGCCCATCCTTCCGATGACATCTTTTGAAGCCAATCCTGCTCTATATCTTTATCATAGTACAATCTAAATTTCTTCATGCCAATCCCTCCATTAATTTTGCATCTTGGATAAGCTCTTTCAAGCGCTTTACCTCTTTAAAAAATGCTTCCTTGCCTTGTTCTGTAATGAGATATTCCTTCTTCTTTCTGGATGTTTTGTCCTCGCTGTACAACGCTATCCATTTTTTATCCAGCAATAAATTTATAGCACCGTATAATGTCCCGGGACCAAGTATCACTCTACCACCGGTAATCTCGCCGACCTCCTGAATAATCCCATATCCATGATTGGGCTTTCTCACAGCCAAAAGTATATAAAATATTGATTCAGTCAATGGTGAATTGCTGTCCAAATATATCACCTCCCAATCTATCGTCTCCCGATATATTAAATATATCATCTCCCGATATATTTGTCAATACAAAAATGGAAATAAAATTCTCTTTGTATTACACAAGCCATTTTGCTATAATTGAGTTTAATACAAGTTTAGAGTAAGGGTGACGCACAGATGAAAAACAAAAGAAATTTACTAATTATTTCCATGGTTATACTTGCAGTCATTATCGGTATAACTATTTATTTTGAAAAAGACAGCTCTCAATATGTGGCTTATGCCGACTTTTACAATTATGTGAAGGCAGGCAAAGTAGCTTCCGCAGAAATAGGGCAGGATGAAGTTAGATTTTATTTGAATGGGGATCAAACAGAATACCGCACCGACAATCCGGAATTGGATTCTTTTAAAGAATTTTTGCTTCTTAACGGTGTTAAAGTTACTTCGGAAAAAAGCGCCGATGAACTTTTAGTTACAGTTACCGATGCGATTTTTAACATTATTTTTTTCGGGATTATAATATTCGGTCTATATAAATTCATTGATTTTAGGAAAAAGACATTTAAAGTTATCCGAGACAACAAAACGAAATTTTCGGATGTCGCAGGCATGGAAGATTTAAAAAGAGAAATGCTTCAAGCGGTTGACATCTTAAAGCATCCAAAAGAGTATGCAGCCAAAGGAATTCGCCCGATAAACGGTGTTTTGCTGGAAGGCAATCCCGGAAACGGAAAGACGTTGTTTGCAAGGGCATTGGCAGGCGAAGCCAAGGTAAATTTCATTGCCACCAAGGCAACGGATTTTCAAAGTGCGATTATGTCAATAGGACCTGCCAAAGTTAAAGCCCTGTTTAGAAAAGCCCGCGCCAACAAGCCTTGTATCATATTTATAGATGAGTTTGACGGAATAGGTGAAAAGCGTAATTATTCCGGAACGGGAATTGACAAAGAAAACAATAGAATTATTGCTGCAATGCTAAACGAGATGGACGGCTTTACCCGTGAAGAGGGTGTTATGGTTATCGCAGCAACCAACAACTATAAAGCTCTTGATGAGGCATTGGTGCGTGCAGGAAGGTTCGATAAAAAATATACTGTTCCCAATCCCGATTATAAAACCAGAATTGAGCTTATAAAAATATATACAAGAAACAAAAAACTGTCGGAAAGTATATCAGTTGAACAGTTGGCTTCAAAATTTGATGGCTTAAGCTGTTCCCAGATAGAAACAATACTTAATGAAGCTGCAGTGGTCGCCACCGGTGAGGGGCTGGGAGAAATAACCGAAAGCGCCTTGGTTGAAGCAATAAAAAGGATATGCTATGTTGCATCAGCCAAAGAAGCAAAAAAAAGATAATATTATTACTTGGCCGAGTGCCGGCAAGTGGGGACAAAAATCCCCCTTATTTTTTATCAACTTGCCAAAATACTATTCTCTCAAACGGATTCGTCTTGGTATAAAATTTATGTAAAAAATGACAATTCAATCATTATAAACCCACCCAAAAGATATAACTCCCGCTGCGTCCTGTGCGTTCTCCAAAGCGGCATTTTCTGCGCCATCCATTGTATAATTATTCAAAGTATGATATTATTATATCAAATTGGGGAATTAGCATTATAATATTTTCAATATAAAAAGTAAAATTATTATGTTTAAGTGGTTTGCATTTCTTGTTAAAATAGTAACAGCTTTATGTTGACAAAATCCCGGAGATACGATAATTTATAACAATAAATGCATAAATCAAATAAAATAATTTATAAAAATTAATGTAAGGAGAATGTTTGTATGAAGAAAGGTTTTATTTTTAGTGTTGCAATGCTGATGCTTTGCAGTTTTATACTTGCAGGCTGTAATTCCAACAGCCCAAGCTCGGGCTCCAAGCGTGCTAAAGTTATTGAGATACCATTAACCCAAGAAGAATATGCTTTTGGTGTAGATAAAAGCCAACCGGAGCTGCTTGAAAAAGTAAATGAATTTATTTCGCAAATCAAGGCAGATGGAACCCTCGAAAAAATAAGCGATAAATATTTTCGTGACGGAGAACCTCAGGCTGTCGAATCCGCAGTGGAAGACAGCAGCAAAGACCAACTTGTGGTTGCAACAAATGCAGCATTTGAGCCCTTTGAATATATGGTAGGCGATAAGTATTACGGTATTGATATCGAAATTGCAGCACTTCTTGCAGAATACCTCGGAAAAGAGCTTGTAATTAAAAACATGGATTTTGATGCCGTTTGTCTCTCCGTAGGTCAGGGAAAAGCCGACATCGCCATGTCCGGTCTTACAGTAAAAGAAGACAGAAAAGAGTATGTTACATTCACGGATACGTATCATAACGCTTCCCAAATGCTTATCGTCAGGGAAGACGACACCACCTTTGACAACTGTAAAACCGCTGCTGATGTGGAAGCAATTCTTTCGGGATTGAGCAGTGATTCAAAGATAGGTGTTCAGCTAGGTACAACCGGACAATTCTACGTTGAAGGCGATGAGGACTGGGGATTTGAAGGTTATGATGTTAAATGCATAGGCTATAAATCAGGCTCTCTTGCAGTTCAGGATATGCTAAACGGCAACATCGACTTTGTGGTTATTGATGAGGCTCCTGCTCAAAGTATTGTAAGGGCAATTAATGAGCTTAACTGATAACAGCTGTACAATTCTCTTAAAGATATTTTTAGATATTTAATTTTGAATTAATATAAGGGATTAATTATGGGGAATTTTGATAAAAAATTAATTAAGTTTTGGGAAATCTTTTATTATAACAACGGCTACACAAAAGTCCTTGTAGGACTTAAAAATACAGTTTATATCGCAGTTTTGGGACTAATAATTGGAATCATTATCGGTACATTAATTGCTGCTGTTAAAGTGATGCCCAAATATAAAGTATTACCCAAAATATTAAATGTCATATGCGATTTCTATGTTGGACTATTCAGAGGGACTCCGGTTGTCGTGCAGCTCTTGGTGGCCTACTATGTAGTTTTGCCTCTTTTAGGCATAAATTTGTCCGCACTTAGCGTGTGTATACTGGTATTTGGTCTTAACAGCGGTGCTTATGTTTCTGAAATAATGAGAAGCGGTATTATGTCTGTAGACCATGGTCAGATGGAGGCAGGCCGGGCCTTGGGACTTAGCTATCGCGTAGCAATGCTCAAAATAGTTATCCCTCAGGCTGTCAAAAACATACTCCCTACTTTGGGAAATGAATTTATAGCCTTGATTAAGGAAACTTCTGTTGTAAGTTTTGTCGGTGCTTCCGACCTCTATGTTGCATTTAATTATATTGGTACAAACAATTATGAATTTATGGTACCATACCTTGTTATGGCGCTTATTTATATAGTACTGGTTATAATAATTGCATCTCTCATAAAAGTAATGGAAAGGAGCCTCAGAAAGAGTGATAGACGTAATTAACCTAAAAAAAAGCTACGGTAACCTTCAAGTTTTAAAAGGTATCACAGTTAGCATCAAAGAAGGTGAAAAGGTTGCCATCATAGGTCCGTCCGGAAGCGGAAAAAGCACCTTTCTGCGCTGCCTCAATTGTATGGAAGACCCCACAAGCGGCTCCATCATATTCGAAGGCGTTGACATTGCTGACATGAGAGTTGATATTAACCTTTACCGCCGTCATATGGGTATGGTTTTTCAACAGTTCAACCTGTTTAACAATAAGACTGTTATTGAAAATATAATGCTTGCACCGGTATATTTGCAAACGCATGACCTTAAAGTAAAGAAGTTTAAAAATTTCTTTATAAGGCTTAAGAATATTTTTAGTAAAGAAAAAAAGCCTCTATATGAAATCAATACTACTCGTGAAAAGATAAAAGCAGATGCAAGAGAAAATGCCATGCGTCTTTTAAAAAGAATTGGACTTGAAGACAAGGCTAATGTCTACCCTTCAACCCTTTCCGGTGGACAGAAGCAAAGAATAGCAATAATCCGTGCCCTTGCAATGAATCCAAAAGTCATTTTGTTTGATGAGCCCACTTCAGCTCTTGATCCTGAGATGGTGGGAGAAGTTCTTGACCTTATCAAGCAGCTTGCAGACGAAGGAATGACAATGGTTATAGTAACTCATGAAATGGGATTTGCAAGGGAAGTAGCTACCAGAGTTTTATTTATGGATGAGGGAAAAATCTTAGAGGAAAATACTCCCGAAGAGATTTTTTCAAACCCTCAGCATCCTAGGACGAAGGAATTCTTGTCGAAAGTATTATAAACGTAAAGCAACCGGTATGACAGCGTTTCAACTGTTCATACCGGTTTTATTTATGAAAAGATACTTTGTTTTTGAGCATATGATTAATGCCGTCAAATACACCGGATGCTATAATCTCCGATATAGTGCATTATTTCATAAAAAATACTTGATAAAGGTACCTGGACATCTGCAAGTCCTGCCTCGTACACCACTTTGGGCATGCCATATACAATGCAGGATTCTTCTGCCTCAACGATTATTTTACCGTTATATTTTTTCACCGTCTCACACCCAACAAGTCCGTCGTTTCCCATTCCTGTAAGGATAACCGACAGCAACCTCTCTTTATAAATAGGTGCTGCCGAATCCAAAGTTACATTAATTGACGGTTTGTAAACCGTTTCGACGGGCAGACAGTCTTCTATTCTCAACGTTGTCGAACCGTCTGTCTTCTTATCCAACAAGGTTTGGTAGCCTGCCGGAGCTATGTAGATATTTCCGGCTTCAAGAATATCTCCGTCTTCAGCTTCTTTAACCCGTAAATTGCAGATAGTGTCAAAACGTTCGGCCAGCGGCTTGGTAAACCCCGGAGGCATATGCTGCAGAACAACAATGGGAACATGAGTATCCTTGGGAAAGCGCGGGAGGATGGACTGCAACGCAGAAGGTCCTCCCGTAGAACACCCTATTATCAGCAGGTCAGCCAACCCGGACTTGGCTTCAATCGGACTTTCCGGCTTATTCAGGATGTTTTCAATAATCTCGGACAGATTTTCTGACACTGCTTTCTGGCCCTGTTCTTTATTTTCATATTTTTTTGCCTTCCGGGCGATAGCTTTCAGCTTGTCTAGAAATTCCTCTATTATTTCCGGTTTTACATTCTCTTCCAAAAGTGCACTCTTTAAATAAAAATCTGCAGCTCCCAACTCCAAAGCCTGAAAAGCTGTTTCAGGGTCCTTATCGGTCCGGTTGCTCAACATTACTATAGGAACAGGACAGGTCTTCATAATCTCCTTTAAGGCAGTCATTCCGTCCATTTCAGGCATCTCTATATCCATTGTCACCACGTCAGGTTTAAGCCTCTGCACTTTTTCCACCGCTTCAATACCGTTCCTTGCAATTCCTATAATAAACAGCTGCGGATCTTTCTCTATCATCGAACTGACACATCTTCGCATAAAAGAGGAGTCATCCACCACTAATACTCCATACTGTTGCATGGATATTTTTCTCCTTTCCGATAATAAAATGTCGAGGGAGCATATATCGTTTCAAACCCGGTATTCATTCCCGTTATAGTCTCTGCATGGCCTAAAAGCAAGTATCCGCCGCCTCTTAACACTTTATATAAAGAATTAATAACTTTTTTTATTGCTTTCGTATCAAAATAAATCAGTACATTTCTGCAAAAAACTATATCTACTTCTCCAACCTGTTCCGGTATGTTCTTATCCAAAAGATTCAAACAGCGAAAATCAATCATGGACCTTATTGAATCCTTGACCTTGTACTCGTCTCCAAAAGAAATAAAATGCTTGTCCAGTATTTCTTTCGGCATTGTACGAAAGGAAAAGGATTTCTTGTTATATAATCCCCTTCTCGCCTTTTCCAAAACCTTTCTGTCAATATCCGAAGCAATAATCTCAACTGCACCGGCTTCAAACAGTCCGGTCTCTTCACATAATATTGCCAATGTATACGGTTCCTCACCGGTAGAGCAAGCCGAACTCCATATACGCAAAGGATTATCGGGTGTACGGTCCTTATATTGGGGAAGTATGACCCTTCGAAATTCTTCCAAAAGGCTTTCCTCACGAAAGAAATAGGTCTCATTTACTGTGATGAGATCAACAAGCGTGTCCCATTCTTTCGGTTCAACCCTTAAATATCCTCCGTATTCCCAGCAGGATAGTCCCAGCTCCTTAAGCCTCTCCGATATTTTACTCTCAAGAGAGGAAAGATTCTTAAAAAAGTCAATGCCGCAATATTCATATATGAGCTCTGCCAATTGGACCAGACCAAATGTATCCATACAGATTGTTACAGCCCCTCCCTAATACAATCTGTGGAGAGGCACAATGCCTCTCCAAATAATTGTGCGGACCTTTCGCTATCATCAAACTTTGCTTAATGTGGATTTTAAGCGCTATTTAGCCAATTCCTGCAGTGTTTCTATAATTTCTTCGGAGTATCCCGACAACTCTTTGGTTACTGCACAAGTGCGCTCAACATCCTTGACATTAAGACTAATAACTCGGTCTATTTCAGCCGTAAATCTCGCCAGCTGTTCTACCTCGTTCGCCTGAACTTTGGTTGCGTCGGCCACTTCATT
>NZ_DAORXT010000062.1:0-16525 GCF_035371925.1 Acetivibrio sp.
TTCTATCATCTAAAATATTATATGTCAAATAATTTATTTTTGTCATTTTCATTTTAAAATTATTACATATAATAGAATATGTATATTTGCTATTTATATGCGCATTTATAAATTTTCTTCTAAGCTTTACAATTGTGTTACAAAGAAGGGAACCGAAGGCTTTTGTCGAATTATATAAGTAATATGGCGCATTTTACCCAATCCCCAAAATGCAATAAATATATGGCTTTACGCCTGAAAGCAAAAATACAAAAGACAAATGTGGAGGAGAATATGAAAGGTAGTTTTTGGTCAAAAGCTAAAGCAAAATCGATGGTATTTCGATTGATATTGATATCTTTAATTTATGTGTCGGTGCTGTTTGTGCAAGATTTTACTGTTTACGCATACCAAGGGATTCCCCAAAAGGTTCGGATCGGTCTTCTGTTTAACGATTCACAGACAGGTCAATATTCGGCAGTTTCAAGCTTTACAGTCGACAGCCAGAAAGGACTTCAGTTGGGGTACTTTTCTGAAGAGGGATTTGTCTGCCTTTTCAAGGAACCTTCCAAAGATGCAGTTACTGTAAGAAAGGATGCTTTTTTTGCAAAAGGAAGCAGCGGACTTACCGAATTTGACCCTTCTTCAGGGAAAATCCCTTCGGGAGAGATAATTGGTGCTTATCATATAAAAATAGGCAAGGATTATAAAGATTATAATTCTCTTTACAAAGAGCTTGTTGAAGTCAAGCAAAAAGGTGTGGATGCCTATCCGGCATATGATGACGGTTGGCAGATTTGGACAGGTTTTTACCTTGACGAAAACGAGGCACAGACGGCGATAACGAAGAATATAGACCCGGCTTTAGGAACCGGCGATTATAGTGTTGTGTCTCCGTCTGCATCAAGGATAACTGTTTTGTCAAAGGACGGACAGCCAATCCTTGTGTTTGATTCAATATACTATGCCTTTGGTGTACAGCCTGAAGTTGAAGATGGGACCGGCGTTTTAAGAATAAATGGAGATGACAAAAGTAGATATCGCGGTGGGCTTGAAGTTTTAAGACTCTCCGGAAGTGATATGACAGTAATTAATGTAATCAATATTGAACAATATCTGTATGGGGTTGTACCCTACGAAATACAGGCAAGCTCCCATCCGGAAGCACTTAAAGCCCAGGCTGTTGCGGCGAGAACCTATACTGTGAACAACTTGAACAAATACAAAAGGCTGCAGTTTGATTTGTGTCCCACTGTGTATTCTCAAGTGTATAAGGGCTTTGACGGAGAAGCGGCATCAACAAATAAAGCTGTTGACGATACGAAGGGAAAGATAGTTACATACAACGGAAAGCCTGCTTCGGTATTCTATTTCAGCTCCAGCGGGGGCAGAACCGAAGATGTAAGGAATGTTTGGGGAAGTGAAGGATATCCGTATCTTGTAAGCGTTGAAGACAAATATGAGTCCGGAGATTCGTGGCATTACAATTGGGAGGTTTCGTTTACGGCACAGAAGATAAAGCAGATAATGACAGATCGGGGCTTAAAGTTGGGAGACATACTGGGAATTTATATAACAAAGAGGTCCGAAGCGGGAAGAGCAACCGAGGTGATAGTCAAGGGAAGTCAAGGTGAGAAGGTATATACAAACAGTTCCACAAGAAGCTTTTTAAGCCTTGACAGCCAATGGTATGAAATTACCACGGATGCAGATATATTTGTAAACGGAAATGGCGATGAGCCGGTTATGACACAGCTTGGCGGGAAAAAGGTGATGACGGCTTCGGGATTGAAAACCGTAAACTCAACAAACGGCAAGGTAAATGTTGTCAATTCAAATGGTACGAAGGTTGTTCCTTTGATTCCGACAAACTATATCTTTAAAGGGAAAGGATGGGGCCATAGCGTAGGTATGAGTCAGGAAGGTGCCAAGGGTATGGCTAAGGCCGGATTTACTTACGAGGAAATATTGACCCATTATTTTCCGGGAACCAAAGTTGAATAAATCTGCTTTTGGGTAATGCTTTTGAATAATAGTTTTTAGATACTACTCCGGAATGTTTTCCGGAGTTTTTATATTGCTTTATGCAGTTTTTTGCATTTGAACCTTGCATGAAAGAAGGATTTAATGTATTATTCTATATAAATCGCATAAAATATCATAAAACAACTATGTAATTAAATTATGTAATTGGACTGTGGAGATAAATTACTATATTACTAATTGAAATAAACATATTGCGAAATAAAAATATATGAAACGGTGTTAATTTATTATGAAGGTTAGTGATTTTTACTATGATTTGCCGCAAGAATTGATTGCGCAGGAGCCTATCGCCAAAAGGGATATGTCAAGGCTTATGGTTCTCGACAAAGAAACGGGAGAGATTTGCCATAAGCAGTTTAAGGATATTGTAGAGTACATAAACAAAGGTGATTGCCTGGTTTTAAATGACACCAGGGTTATCCCCGCAAGACTTTTAGGAGAAAAGGAAGGAACAGGGGGTAAAATTGAGTTCGTCCTTTTAAAAAAGATTAACGGAGATGTCTGGGAAGTTATTTTAAAGCCGGGAAAAAAGGCAAAACCGGGGGCGAGGTTTGTATTTGGAAATGGCGAGCTTAAGGCGGAGGTCATTGAGATAATTGAAGAAGGAAACAGACTTGTAAGATTTGAGTATCACGGCATTTTTGAAGAGATTCTTGACAGGGTTGGTATTGTACCGCTGCCCCCTTATATAACAAAAAAGTTGGATGATGCGGAAAGATACCAGACTGTTTATTCAAAATACAGGGGCTCTGCCGCAGCTCCCACTGCAGGGCTTCACTTTACTGTGGAGCTTTTGGATGAATTGGCAAGCCGGGGCGTAAATATTGCTTATGTGACGCTTCATGTGGGACTTGGCACATTCAGACCGGTGAAGGCTGAAACCTTGGAAGAGCACAAAATGCACAGTGAGTTTTACCGGATAAATGAAGAGGACTGCAAGAAGATAAATACTGCAAAGGAAAACGGCTGCAAGGTAATAGCGGTGGGGACCACGAGTTGCAGGGTGCTTGAAACGGTAGGAGATGAAAAAGGAAATGTAAAGCCCCAAAGCGGGTGGACTGATATTTTTATTTACCCGGGATACAAGTTTAAAGTGGTGGATTCGTTGATAACCAATTTCCACCTGCCGGAATCCACACTTATTATGCTTGTGAGTGCTCTGGCAGGGCGTGAAAAGATATTGGAGGCTTATAATGTTGCCGTCAGCGAAAGGTACAGGTTTTTCAGCTTCGGTGACGCCATGTTTATAAAGTAAATATTAATGGTAAGGAACGATAAAAGATATGAGTGCAATAAGATATGAATTAATAAAAAAGTGCAAACAATCAGGTGCCCGGCTGGGTAGAGTATACACTCCTCACGGGTATTTTGACACTCCGGCTTTTATGCCGGTGGGAACGCAGGCAACCGTTAAAGGTATGTCTCCGGATGAAATGAAGGAAATTGAGGCACAGATAATATTGAGCAATACTTATCACCTTCATATGAGGCCCGGAGAGGATATTGTGAAAGAGGCCGGGGGCCTTCACGGCTTTATGAATTGGGACAGGCCGATTCTTACTGACAGCGGAGGCTTTCAGGTTTTCAGTCTCAGCGATTTGAGGGATATCAAGGAAGAAGGTGTGACTTTCAAGTCGCATATTGACGGTTCTAAGCATTTTATTTCTCCCGAGATGTCCATAAAGATTCAAAATGATCTTGGGGCCGATATCATAATGGCTTTTGATGAATGTATTCCGTATCCTGCGGATTACAGCTATGCCAAGAATTCATTGGAGAGAACCACCCGGTGGGCAGAAAGATGCAAAAAGGCTCATCAGAACCCGGAAAAACAAGCTCTTTTCGGGATTGTCCAGGGAGGAATGTATAAGGATTTGAGAAAGCAGAGTGCCTATGAATTGCTGGAACTGGACTTCCCGGGATATGCCATTGGGGGGCTTAGTGTGGGGGAACCTGCGGAAGAAATGTATGAGATGCTGGATGTTACAGTTCCGCTGCTTCCCGAGGACAAGCCAAGGTATTTGATGGGAGTGGGAAGCCCCGACTACCTGATTGAAGGAGCGATAAGGGGAGTTGATATGTTTGACTGTGTACTTCCCACAAGAATCGGAAGAAACGGTACGGTTATGACCGGCAGGGGCAGAATGATAGTAAGAGATGCGGTCTATGCACGAGACTTTAATCCCATAGACCCGGAATGTGACTGTTATGCCTGCAGGAATTTTACCCGCGCATATATAAGGCATCTTTTAAAAAGCGGGGAAGTTCTCGGAATAAGGCTTACCACATGGCATAATCTGAGATTTTTAATTAACCTTATGAAAAACGTAAGGCAGGCTATAATGGAAGACAGGCTTTTGGACTTTAGGGATGAGTTTTTCAATAATTTCGGATACAAAAAAATTTGACAGTAAAATTTGATTTAACAATATAGGCAGCAACAAGACAATAAAAAATTGAGAGGAGGTTTCATATGCCGCAAGAAGGAGGAGCAGGTATCCAGGAGCTTATAGGTGCGTTGATTGTGCCCGTGGCTTTTATTGTCATCATGTATTTGATGGTAATTTTACCCCAGAAAAAGAGGGACAAGAAGCACTCAGAAATGCTTCAAGCACTTAAGACTGGAGATAATATTGTTACAACCGGAGGAATTATCGGAAAGATAATAAATATCAAGGATGATGAAGTAACTATCGAGACCAGCGTTGAAAGAACGCAGATAAAAATTTTAAGAGCGGCTATAAGCAGAGTTGTAGAATCCAGTGAAGCGTAAAATACATAGCTATTTTCTGTTGTTTGAAAAAGGGTAGCCTAATGGCTACCCTCATAAACATAGTTTTTAAAAGTGTAGTTCATGCCTGAATTGTTGTCCCAGTTGTCGTTATCATCTTTAAATGCCATATTAATGTTACCTGTCCTGTTTACCGGAAATAACAATTCATACTTTTGATCGCCTATCTTGCGCATGGTATAGGATTCGACATCTTCCCAGGCAAGGTTGTTTCCGTAACCGATTACTGCATACAAATTCTCAGGATTATTTTTGGCCAGAATACCGCTGTATACCAGTCGAAATACATTTCTGGCGTCTTGAATTTCAACTCCGTTGTTTGAATAAGAATTATTGGCTTCATACATATTATTTCCGTAAGGTTCCGTTGTCATGTCCAGCGAGAACTCTTCGCTAAACGGCTGGAACTTTTTCACCTTGTTTTGAGCCGCATCAGCATTGTTATCCGAGTCGGCGCTGCTTTGTGTATTGAATAAAAAATCAAAAAATCCCATAATTGAACCTCCAGTTTTATCGATTCTTACTTCGCATTTTACTGCCCTAATTTAAAAAGCAATAATATTCTGGAGCTTTTCATATATAGTTTAATCAATTTGAACGACATTTATTTTATTAATTATAGTGTATGGTGTTTTTATATTCTATGTATACCAGAATAAGTTTTTATATTTTCATAAAATATCGAAAAGATAAAATTTAAGTTAATTTTAAATTATTTGCTTTATTGGTTCTAACTTTTGAACAAACATAATAGATTGTAGTATAAAAAACATCTATTGGGGGGTTTTTATGATTAACAAGACTGGTCAGGCGGCGAAGAATATTTTAAGTGGACACACAAATGTTATTACAATTATAAAGGGAATATTAATATCATATTTATTTACACTGCCAATGTTCGCTATTTTTGCATATTTTCTAAGATTTACTGATTTTCCTCTAAAATATATGTCCACTGCAGTTATAATTACCACATTGCTCAGTATAGTGATAGCGGGATGGATATCCGCCAAAAATGTAAAAAGCAAGGGATGGCTTAACGGAGCAATAGTGGGATTTATATATATGCTGATTTTATATTTGATAAGCAGCATAGTTTACAGGGATTTTGCCGTAAACAGTTATGTATTGATATTGCTTGCCATCGGAGTGTTGTCGGGAAGTATAGGCGGTATACTGGGCATTAATTTAAAAAGATGATACAGTGATAGAAGGAAAAAATAGAATGAAAAATAAAAAATATAATAATAAATGTATGGACAATTGACTTTTGATGTGTTAACATTAGATAGAATTAAATAATAAACCTTTAATTAAGTCCAGAGAGACTCAGAAGGTAAGATATTTTGTTGAATAGTATACGATGGTTCTATACGTTTATTGTCATGTAGCTTCTTGCCGACTGGTAAGAAGCTTTTTTAGAGTGTTTTATAAATAATATATAAAAAAGTATAGTATCGGAGTGTTAAAAATGATTGATAAAGCTGAAATAATGGATGAAAGCGGAATTGTGAGAGCTGTAACCAGAATAGCCCATGAAATTATTGAGAAGAATAAGGGTGTTGAGAATGTTGCTTTAATCGGCATTCAAAGGCGTGGTGTGCCTCTTGCAAGGATGATTGCCGAGAAGATTAGAGGTGTGGAGGGAAAGAGTGTGCCGGTAGGCATTCTCGATATAACACTTTACAGAGATGATTTAAGCATGCTTTCCGAACATCCGATAATAAACGGCACAGAAATAGACTTTCCGATAAATGACAAAAAAATAGTTCTTGTTGACGATGTGTTGTATACGGGAAGGACAGTAAGGGCGGCTATTGATGCGCTGATGGATTCGGGAAGACCCAAGATGGTTCAGCTTGCGGTACTCATTGACAGAGGCCACAGGGAACTTCCGATACGACCGGATTATGTAGGAAAGAATGTTCCGACCTCCAAGTTTGAAGTGGTAAATGTAAAGCTTGCCGAGATTGACGGAGTAACTTGCGTGACAATAAGTGATATAGAAAAAGGTATAAGTCATTAGGGGAATATAAATTTTAAGGTTTCAAGGGAAGGGTACGATTTATGAAAAACTGTAAAAGCATTATTAATAATATTAATAATAAAGTAAAAGCCAAGCAAAAATATGTGCTATTATTCCCATTTTTAAATATGAAGCCTTTACAATTTGTTCAGATAAAAATACAGTATTTTTTAAAAAATAGTAAGGAATTCCACTATCCTTACTATTTTTTTGAGGACATTTGATACTAATAATATTAATTAATATAAATAGTTTATTTTAGAGTGAGGTGTAAAAATGACTTTAAAATCAAAAGACCTCTTAGGACTTAAGGATTTGACGGCAGAAGAAATACAATACATTTTAAATACCGCAAAAACAATGAAGGTTATCCTTTTGTCAAAAAACAAGAAAGCTCCTCATTTGCAGGGAAAATCAATAATTACCCTGTTTTATGAGAACAGCACAAGGACAAGATTGTCCTTCGAACTTGCTTCAAAATACTTGAGTGCAAGTGCTGCCAACATTTCTGTGGCAAGCAGCAGTGTAGCCAAAGGTGAAACACTTATAGATACCGGAAAAACCATTGACATGATGGGTGCGGATGTAATCATAATCAGGCATTCCATGTCGGGAGCGCCTCATCTTCTTGCGAAGAACGTAAACGCATCGGTAATAAATGCCGGTGATGGTATGAATGAGCATCCAACCCAGGCACTTCTCGATATGTTTACCATAATCGAGAAAAAAGGAAGTCTTAAGGGGCTGAAGGTTGCCATAATCGGTGATATATATCACAGCAGAGTGGCAAGAAGCAACATCTGGGGTATGACAAAGCTTGGCGCCGAAGTAAGTGTTGCCGGGCCTTCCACTCTGATACCTCCGGAATTGGATAAGACCGGTGTGAAGGTATTTACCACCGTTCAGGAGGCATTGATTGATGCAGATGTGGTAATGGGACTTAGAATTCAAAAGGAAAGACAGAAAAGCGGCTTGTTTCCGAGCTTAAGAGAATATTCGAGATTCTTCGGATTGGATGAAAAACGATTGAAGCTTGCAAAAGAGGATGCTCTGATATTGCATCCGGGACCGGTCAACAGAGGTGTGGAATTGCCGTCATCGGTAATCGACTCTGACAGGTCGTTTATAAACGAGCAGGTTACTAATGGAGTTGCTGTGAGAATGGCTCTTCTTTATCTTTTAACAAGGAGGGATAGCGGTGAGAGTATTAATTAAAGGCGGACATGTTGTCGACACCAAAACCAATACAAACGAAGTAAAAGATATTTTGATTGAAGACGGGATAATAACCGAGACGGGTAAAGATATAGAGATTTCAAACGGAGACATAATCTATGCCGAGGGCAAGCTGGTACTGCCGGGGCTGGTGGATGCCCACTGTCATCTGAGGGACCCGGGTTTTGAATACAAGGAAGACATAGAGACCGGAACTATGAGCGCTGCAATGGGAGGGTTTACTTCCATAGCATGCATGCCCAATACAGATCCTGTTTGCGATAATGAGACTATAGTGAAATATATTATAAACAAGGCAAAACAGGAAGGGGTTGTTAATGTATATCCCATAGGGGCGATATCCAAAGGACAAAAGGGTGAAGAGCTTTCGGAGATAGGTGAGCTGAAATTTGCCGGAGCTGTGGCAATTTCCGATGACGGAAGGCCGGTAAAAAGTTCTGCTCTTATGAAGAGGGCTTTGGAATACTCAGCCATGTTTGATATAGCAGTAATATCCCATTGTGAGGACTTGGATATTGCAGACGGCGGTGTAATGAACGAGGGATATTGGTCTACGGTTATGGGCCTTAAAGGCATACCTTCGGCTGCTGAAGAAATAATGGTGGCAAGGGATATTATACTGTCGGAATATACAAAGGTTCCGATACACATAGCCCATGTGAGCACCGAGCTTTCGGTGGATCTTATAAGGAATGCCAAAAAACGCGGGGTAAAAGTGACCTGTGAGACTTGTCCTCATTACTTTGTTCTTACAGATGAGGCTTGCAAAGATTTTAACACTCTTGCAAAAGTTAATCCTCCGCTAAGGACGAGAAGAGATGTGGAGGCCGTGATTGAAGGATTAAAAGACGGCACAATTGACATAATTGCAACAGACCATGCACCGCACCACAATGATGAGAAAAATGTTGAATTCAATTTAGCCGCAAACGGCATGGTTGGTTTTGAGACAGCATTGCCGCTGGCAATAACCTATCTTGTAAAACCAGGACATCTCACAATCGGCCAACTGGTTGAAAAGATGTGCGTAAATCCTTCGAAGCTTCTCGGTATCAACAAAGGTACGCTGGAGATAGGCAGGAGTGCGGATATAACTATTATTGACATAAATGAAGAATTTGTTGTGGACGTAAGCAACTTCAAATCAAAAAGCAAGAACTCACCTTTCAATGGGTTCAAGCTAAATGGAAGCGTATATTATACCTTGGTGGGCGGCAATGCCGTTGTAAGAGAAAAGGTACTTTTATAATATAAGAGTTTTTCACTAACAATATTTTGAATTAGCTATATAAGGAGAATGAAATGATGTTTGTTGATATATTGATTGAAAAGATTAAAGAAAAAAACAATCCTTCCGTTGTAGGTTTGGACCCGAAAATTGAGTATGTACCTTCTTTCATAAAAGAAGATATGTATAAGCAATATGGGAAGAATTCAAAAGGAGCGGCGCAGGCAATTCTTCTCTTTAATAAATATATAATTGACGCGGTTTATGATATTGTGCCTGCGGTAAAACCCCAGCTTGCATATTACGAAATGTATGGTCTGGAAGGCATGAAGGCGTTTTATGAAACTTGTAAATATGCAAAGGAAAAGGGACTTTTGGTTATTGCCGACGGTAAAAGAAACGATATCGGTTCTACTGCCCAGTGCTATTCTTCGGCATATCTTGGCAGAACAGACATTGATGAAGGTGTAAGTGAAGCTGTTTTTGATGCGGATGCACTTACGGTAAATCCCTATCTTGGTGTGGATGGAATAAAGCCTTTCATAGATGACTGTATTAAATACGACAAGGGCATATTTGTGCTGGTGAAGACATCAAACAAGTCATCCGGCCAGATTCAGGATATACTCACACAAGAAGGCAAAAGTATTTATGAGGTTGTTGCAGAGCTTGTTGAATCATGGGGAGCAAGCAGAAAAGGAAAATACGGATACAGCAGCATAGGAGCAGTGGTTGGAGCAACTTATCCCAACCAGGCAAAAATCCTAAGAAAGATTTTAAAAAGTGCCTATATATTGGTTCCGGGTTATGGAGCTCAGGGCGGAACAGCCAGAGATGTAGTCCATAGCTTTAATTATGACGGTCTTGGAGCAATTGTCAATGCATCAAGAAGCATAATGTGTGCTTATAAGTCTGAACAATGGAAAGATATTTACAGCGAAGAAAAGTTTTACGAAGCATCAAGAGCTGAGGCAATAAGGATGAGGGAAGATATTAACGGCGCGCTAAGTGATATGAAGTAATTTGATTTTAGAATACGGGGTGATATATATGAAAGCTATTCTTGCACTTGAAGACGGCACAATTTTTCACGGCGAAAGTTTCGGGGCTGAGGGAGAAGTAATCGGAGAAATTGTTTTTAATACCGGAATGACGGGCTATCAGGAGGTTTTGACAGATCCGTCCTATTGCGGCCAGATTGTAGCAATGACCTATCCTTTGATAGGAAATTACGGGGTAAATAATGAAGATATAGAGTCGGAAAAACCCCAGGTAAAGGGCTTTATTGTAAGGGAACTTTGCCAGACTCCAAGCAATTGGAGGTCCGAAGAGACGTTAAACAATTATCTAAAAAAGAATAACATAATAGGAATTGAAAAAATCGACACGAGGGCTCTTACCAGAATTTTGAGAGAAAAGGGTACAATGAAAGGATTAATTACAACAGACCCGGATTTCAATTTTGATGAGAAAATTGATGAAATAAAAGCTTATGTTATAAAGGATCCGGTTATGTGTGTTACAACAAGGGAAGTCTTGCACTATAAAGGTGACGGATTTAAAGTTGCATTGATAGATTTGGGCTTGAAGAAAAATATTGTGCGCTCCCTTCTAAAAAGAGGATGTGATGTGCATGTTTTTCCTGCCGACTCTAAAGCAGAGGACATCCTTGCAATTAATCCTGACGGAATAATGCTTTCAAACGGACCAGGGGACCCTAAAGATTGTGTTTATACCATTGAAACAATAAAGAAGCTTATGGGCAAAAAACCCATGTTTGGAATATGCCTTGGACATCAGCTGACAGCCCTTGCAAACGGTGCCGATACAGAAAAACTGAAATACGGTCACAGAGGAGCAAATCATCCTGTGAAGGATGTCGAAAAGGATTTGACTTATATTACTTCTCAAAATCATGGATACACTATTGTTGAGTCATCCATGGACAAAGCGAGAATGGTAGTAAGTCACAGAAATATGAATGACGGCACTGTAGAGGGTGTAAGGTACAAGGATGTGCCGGTGTTTACCGTGCAGTTCCATCCGGAGGCTTCGCCCGGTCCCGAGGATACGGCTTATCTCTTTGACGAGTTTATTGATATGATGAAAAGAAATTCTTTATAGAATTGCATAAAAGCCTTAGTTTGACAACTTCAATGCTTTATTTAGGTGATTATTGACGGAACAAGATTTAATATATGAGGGGGAAATTAAATGCCAAAAAGGGATGATGTAAAAAAGGTCCTGGTTATTGGCTCGGGGCCTATTGTAATCGGTCAGGCGGCAGAGTTTGACTACGCAGGGACTCAGGCCTGCAGGGCTTTAAAAGAAGAAAATATAGAGGTGGTGCTGGTTAACAGCAACCCTGCCACAATCATGACAGATACCAATATAGCTGATAAAGTATATATTGAGCCTCTTACAGTAGAGGTTGTAAAGAACATTATAATAAAAGAAAAACCGGATAGCATACTTCCTACTTTGGGGGGACAGACGGGACTTAATCTTGCTATGGAGCTTGCAGAGTCAGGTTTTTTGAGGGAACATGGCGTAAAACTTTTGGGAACGGCTACCGAAGCGATAAAAATGGCCGAGGACCGGCAGGCATTTAAAGACACCATGGAAAGAATAGGAGAACCCTGTATTGCCAGCAAGGTGGTAAATACAATTGAGGATGCACTGGATTTTGCAAGGGAAATCGGATATCCCGTTATTGTACGCCCTGCCTATACTTTGGGAGGAACCGGCGGAGGTATTGTGTACAATGATGAAGAACTAAAAGAGATTGGCTCTAATGGTTTAAGGCTCAGCAGGGTACATCAGGTTCTTATCGAGAAATGTATCTCGGGATGGAAAGAAATTGAGTATGAGGTTATGCGCGACAGCAAGGGTAATGTAATTACCGTATGCAATATGGAAAATATTGACCCGGTAGGAGTTCATACCGGAGACAGTATAGTTGTCGCTCCTTCTCAAACCCTTGCGGACAGAGAATATCAGATGCTTCGCTCCGCAGCATTAAAGATAATATCGGCATTGGGCATAGAGGGAGGATGTAATGTCCAGTTTGCTCTAAATCCCAACAGCTTTGAATATGCGGTAATCGAGGTTAATCCAAGGGTTAGCCGTTCGTCGGCATTGGCATCAAAGGCAACAGGCTATCCCATCGCAAAAGTTGCTTCAAAGATAGCTATAGGCTATGGTCTTGATGAAATTAAAAATGCGGTAACAGGAAAGACCTATGCATGCTTTGAGCCTACTTTGGACTATGTTGTGCTCAAGATACCGAAATGGCCTTTTGACAAGTTTGTAAAGGCAAAAAGAACTTTAGGAACGCAGATGAAAGCTACCGGTGAAGTAATGGCGATAAGCAGCTCCTTTGAAGGAGCCCTGATGAAGGCGCTAAGATCCCTGGAACTGGGTATTTTCACACTTGAGCAGGATATTTACAAAAAGTTCAGCGATGAGGAAATAAGGGAAAAGATAAAGGATGTAAATGATGAAAGACTTCTTGTTATTGCTGAGGGAATTAGAAGAGGTATAACAGTAGAGGAAATTAACGATATTACAAAGATAGATTTGTTCTTCTTAAACAAAATCAAAAAGCTGGTTCTTATGGAAGAGAAGTTAAAGACCATGAAGCTTTCGGATTTTGATGAAGAAAGCTTAAGAACGGTTAAAAAGATGGGCTTTACCGACGCAGTTATAGCAAACTATATTGGCTGCGACAAAAATGAAGTTACAGCAAAAAGAAAAGAGCTTGGCATTCGTGCCGTTTATAAAATGGTTGATACCTGTGCAGCAGAATTTGAGGCTATGACACCTTATTATTATTCCACCTATGACGAATGCTGCGAAGTGAAAAAATCGGATAAGAAAAAGGTTTTGGTAATAGGCTCGGGTCCTATAAGGATAGGACAGGGTATTGAGTTTGACTACTGCTCGGTTCACTCGGTATGGGGATTAAAACAAGAAGGCTATGAAACTATAATAGCCAACAACAATCCCGAGACAGTAAGTACTGACTTTGACACAGCGGATAGGCTGTACTTTGAACCGTTGACTCCTGAGGATGTGGAGAACATTGTGGAGAAAGAAGGAGTTGAAGGAGCAATTGTACAGTTTGGCGGACAGACAGCTATTAAACTTACAAAGGCCCTTGTAGAAATGGGAGTAAAGGTTTTCGGAACAGAGCCCAAATATATTGATGCAGCCGAAGACCGTGAGAAATTTGATGAAATTTTAGAAGAGCTCGGCATTCCAAGGCCTCAAGGAAAGACAATATTTACCCTTGACGAAGCTTTGAAGGCTGCAAATGAGTTGGGCTACCCCGTGCTGGTAAGACCGTCGTATGTACTTGGCGGCCAAGGTATGGAAATAGCTTACAGCGACAAAGATGTAATAGAATTTATGGAGATTATAAACAGGGTAAAGCAGGAGCATCCAATCCTCATAGACAAATATATGATGGGTAAAGAAATTGAAGTTGATGCCATATGCGACGGGGAGGATATTTTGATACCCGGTATAATGGAGCACCTGGAAAGAGCCGGTGTTCACTCCGGAGACAGCATATCTGTGTATCCGACTCAGACAATAGAAGAAAAGCTTAAGGAAAAGATTGCGGATTATACCCAAAAGCTTGCCAAAGCACTAAGGGTTGTCGGTTTGATTAACATACAGTATGTATATTATAATAATGAGCTTTATGTAATAGAGGTTAACCCGCGTTCAAGCCGTACCGTTCCGTATATTAGCAAGGTAACGGGAATACCTATGGTGAATATTGCCACGAGAATAATGATGGGCAAGAAGCTCAAAGATTTCAACTATGGAACGGGACTTTACAGAGAATCGGAGTATGTAGCCATAAAGGTTCCGGTATTCTCCTTTGAAAAGCTTCATGATGTTGACACAAGCTTAGGACCTGAAATGAAGTCCACCGGTGAAGTTTTGGGTATAGCAAAAACCTTCCCCGATGCACTGTACAAGGGAATTATTGCAACAGGAATCAAGCTTCCTAAAAAAGGCGGAGCAATACTGATGACCGTAAGGGATACTGACAAGCCGGAGCTTATACACCTGGCAGAAGAGTTTGAGAAGCTGGGATTTGAGCTTTATGCCACAGGTAAAACCGCCAATATGCTAAACAACCAGGGAATTGCCACCAATGCCGTGAAAAAAATCGGCGAGGGTGAACCGAACCTTCTGAATCTGATTGAGTCGGGCAAAATTAGTCTCATAATTAATACTCCTACAAAGGGAAGACAACCCGAAAGGGACGGATTTAAAATTAGACGAAAAGCTGTTGAAATGTCAATTCCTTGTCTTACATCCCTTGATACTGCAAGAGCGGTATTGGAGTGTATAAAACTCGGAAAAGACGAAAAAGAGCTTGGAGTTTTGGATTTGAGTGTATTTGATAACAAATAATCGGAGGATGCCATGTCCAAGGTGTTGAAGGAAAAAATAGAGAGTATTGAGAAAATAGCAAAATCAATTTATAAAATGACTGTTAAATCTGAATATATATCTGAAAATGCCCGTCCGGGGCAGTTTGTAAACGTAAAATGCTGTGAAGGGTTAAACGCACTTCTAAGAAGGCCGATAAGCATATGCAGCGTTGACAGGGAACGGGGAACATTTGATATTGTATTTCAAATAAAGGGAATCGGCACCGAATACCTGTCCCAAAAACAAGCGGGGAGCGAAGTGGATTTGATAGGCCCTTTGGGAAAACCGTTCCATGTATCCGACCAATACAAGCGTATTGCCGTGGTAGGGGGAGGGATAGGTATATTCCCCCTGCTATACCTGTTAAAAGAGATGAAAGATGCTGACAAGTCTGCTTTTTTAGGGTTTAGAAGCAGTGATTATGTGGTATTGACCGATGAGTTTGAAGCTGCCGCCGATAAACTTTCCATATCTACAGATGACGGAAGCGTGGGCTACAAAGGACTAGTTACCGATCTTCTTGACAAGGATATTGCTGAAAAGGGATTTGACATTATTTACACCTGCGGTCCTTTACCGATGATTAGAAAGGTAAAAGATATGGCCCAAAAGGCCGGCATCAAATGCCAGGTGTCCTTGGAGCAGAGAATGGGATGCGGGATTGGAGCATGTCTTGTGTGTGCGTGCAAAACCGGAAAACCGGATAATTGGGAATACAGCCATGTTTGTAAAGATGGGCCTGTTTTCTGGAGTGATGAGGTGATTTTGGATGACTGAAAAAACTGTTGATTTAAGTGTTGATATTGCAGGTTTGAAGCTTAAAAATCCCGTTATCGGAGCTTCCGGAACTTTCGGATTCGGTAGGGAGTTTGCCGATTATATGGATTTAAATAAGATTGGAGGAATATCGGTAAAGGGACTTACCCTGGAAAAAAGGCAGGGAAACAGGCCGCCCAGGATTGCCGAAACTCCGGCCGGTATTCTCAACAGCGTGGGGCTTCAGAATCCGGGTGTTAAAGCTTTTATAGAAGATGAGATTCCTTTTTTGAGAAAATACGATACAAAAATAATTGCCAATATTGCGGGCAATACTATAGAAGATTACTGCGAAATGGCAGCTCAATTGTCGGATGCGGATATTGATGCCATAGAGCTTAATGTCTCCTGTCCCAATGTAAAAAAAGGATGTGTTGCTTTTGGAAATTCTCCGGGAGGGATAAGCGAGATTACAAGCAAAGTGAAAAAATACTGCAAAAAACCGCTTATAGTCAAGCTTACTCCAAATGTAACCGATATTAAAGAAATAGCTGTTGCCGCAGAAGAAGCGGGAGCTGATGCCCTCTCCCTTATAAACACAATTTTAGGTATGGCCATTGACATACACAAAAAAAGACCTATACTGGCCAACAATATGGGTGGCCTTTCCGGTCCGGCGGTAAAACCCATTGCAGTGAGAATGGTCTATGAGGTTGCAAGCGTTGTTAAAATACCCGTTATCGGAATGGGTGGAATATCAAGCGGTGAGGATGCGGTGGAATTCATGCTGGCGGGAGCAAGCGCAGTAATGGTGGGAACAGCCAATTTTATAAATCCTACTGCCTGTTATGATGTTGTCGAAGGAATAGAAAATTACCTCAGAATGTATAACCACGGCAGTGTTTATGAAATAATAGGAAAGTTACAACTTAATTGATAAAATGATATAATATTATATATTGATTGTCCCACAAAAAGCTAGAAAATATAAACAAATAGAGCAAAATAT
>NZ_DAORXT010000063.1:0-16514 GCF_035371925.1 Acetivibrio sp.
AAACTTATAAACATTATAATATCCAAGTCATGGAATGCATAAAAGAAATTTAATAGATTCTGAAAAAGAAAATTAATGAAAAAAAATTATCTTTAACTTCAATATTTAAAATATAAAATTGTTATGGAAAAATTGAATGTTTCTTTAACATTGTCAGGTTTAGTGACACACATTAAACCTGATGCAGCAGAATTAAAATCCAAAAGGGGCTACGAAAAAGGACAGTTTAAACTCAAACATGAAGTATTCGTCCCGGATATTACACTGGCTGAACTGAAAAAACGTGTCGAAACTGCCCTTAACGTACTGTCAAAAGGTAAAACAAAATAGCCGGCAGTCATGCCTTTTGACATGAAAGGGGAATAAATTATTATTCTCCTTTTTTTATTTAACATAATATTATTAAATTTGTGCCATTGTTTCAGGTATAAGTTCAGGTGAATTTTTAATTCTTAACCACTCTTTTTTAAAGGGTGGTTTTATTTTCTGAAAAAAAACATATATTTGTTATGAATTAAAAATTACCACCATGAACATACCTGAAATGATTCCGGATGATCCTATTATCGACGCATCACAACTAAAAGGATTGTGGATTCCGGCTGAAATTTTTCATAACCAGTCCTTATGCCCTAATGAAAAAATACTCCTTGCCCTCATCTGGCACCTTGACCAACACCAGTTCCATTGCTACGCAAGCAATAAATGGCTTGCAAAACAAATAGGCATAAGCCAGAAAAGAATCGCAAATATCATTACCAAACTTAAAAAACAAGGACTTATAGAACAACTTCAATGGAACGGAAAATTCCGAATATTGCGATATTGCGGTATTAAACCAATGTAAAATACACCTTTGTAATTAATTGATAACGAGATACTATTCCCATTTTTGGGAAAATACATTCCCAAAAATGGGAACATAATATAATAGTATATAAAATAAAATAATAATATATATATATATATATAAGAAAGGCAAAAAGAAAAAAATCATAAATTTTTACTCTAAATCATTCAATTTCAATTAAATGATTTTTTTAAAAAAGTGCCTCTATTCTTTGTGATTATTTTGTAATTTTACCATAGAAACATCCAGGATGGCGGTTTCTTCTGCTCTTCCACTGTTTCATGGCAAGCCCTGATTAAATTTTAAAAATCAGGGCTATTTTATATGAAAAATTTTTTAAATTTGTTGTTGCTAACATTATTTATTAACCTTTAAAACCTTAAGAAAATGGACTTCAAGTTAGACATCGAACTAAAGATCAAAGCAAAGCCTTTGACGCCCAAGACTGGGTTACAAGAAAGACCTCCTTTCGAGAGAAATGTGTTTACCATAACACAAAATGCCTCGAAATTTGTCTATGGTATCAATAAAAGTGATATCGCCACAATGGCAACTAACGCACTACTGCCCATAACAAGAAGATGGGCTCTTTCTTCTACAGAACCTACTGAGGTGATCACAGAACCAGCTACAAATATCACAGCCTCAGCGTTCAAACTTAATGGAAGAGTACACCCCCACGGAACATCTACAGCTGTTACGTTCCAGTACGGAACAAGCATAGCACTGGGAACAGAAAATGCCGCTGCAGAAACAGCAGAAAACCCAGTGACAGGTAACTCCTGGGTGACAGTATCCTATACAAAATCTTCCGGAGTGTCAGCCAATACCCAATACTACTTCAGAATCAAAACAGTCGCCGGAACACTGACAATGTATAGCGAAATACTTACTTTCAAAACACCACCAGCTTCGTAATCCTATGATAAGTAAAAATAAAAGAGGGGGATAACATAATTATCCCCCTTTATTTTTTTATTTAAAAAAAATTACTACTTTTAATGCCATATATTACCTGTTAATAATCTTCAATATGAAAAATGTAATTAAAAAAATATTCAGAAAAATAAAAAATCTGTTCCGTAAAATATTCTACAAAACAGAAAATAAAACAATAAACTATAATACTTGCAACCCGGAAAATACTAATAACTATATCTGCTTCCCCTATCATGGACAACTTATAAGCATTAAAATAAATGAATTACCTTACTGGAAAAAACTCTCACGTAAAGAAAAAAGAACAATGGCAAGAAAATTTAAAATAATGGAGGAAAAAGGAAAAATAAAATTCGTTAAAGTCGGAAATAAATATATATGTCTTAAAAATAAAATATAATATGAAAACAGCATCAAATAACGTAATGGTAAAACTCGATGAGGAAAATAATTATGTCATAACCCCGTCAGGAATAAAATTGTATGTTGATAATACATACGAACCAGAAAAACATACAGTCGTAACTGGCACAGTGACAGCCCTGCCCTCAATACTCCAACTGTCCCAAATGCCATGGAAAACAGAAATGGAACTCGAAATAGGCGATAAAGTGGTTATGTATTACCTGGCTGTAATGAAAGCTATGATGCCCGAATATAGAAACTTCATCAAAAAAGATAAAGATATATTCGTGTTCATTAAATACTCAAACATATATGCCGCTATCCGCAGCGGCCAGATCATACCCGTAAACGGATATATACTTGCCGAACCATGCCCGGACCCCTTCTTTGAAAGAAAAAAGGAAGAATCAGAAAAAAAAGGAATATCTATAGTTAAAATTAATGAGAAAAGCAATAAAAACGGCGTCTTCGCAATAGCACGATATATAGGTAAACCTAATATAGAATATAAAGAACCTTCATTGTCAGATAAAAATATCGAAGTAAAACAAGGCGATATACTGCTTCTTAAAAAAGTGCGGGATATAACACCGGAATATGAATACCACGCAAAACTCGACGGAGGTAAACTTTTCTATAGAATACAAAGACACGATATAATTGCTACATTATGAACTTCCAATTTATAGAAAGAGAATTTGCTACAATGATGTTCCCCCCAACTAAAGTACCAGAAGACGGGGACGTCTTTAAAGTATTCCCTGAATTGAAGAAAAATAAAGAATTTGTTAAATCACCGGGTCCGGGACTCGATAATAACAAGGTAATGCTGTGGATAATGTGCATGTATGATAAAAATACACCATACCGTGTCAAATATAAAGACGTACTGAAAAGAAAAATAGAAATAGCCCATGACGTTGGCTTTGAAATGGAAAATACCGGAGTATTCATACCACCAGTGGAAGAAATGCTCAAAGGAATGAATGAAAAAGTCAATCGTAAAATCGTTGAATTTATCAGAATGCAACGCTCATTTAAATACGCTTTTTTCGTGGGTATAGAAAATTCATATTACAATATCCTACTCGAAGTAATCAGTGGAAATACAAAAAGACTTAATGAACTTAAAGCAATAAACGAAGAACTCGAAGAAACATTAATTAACCTGCTTAATGATGACAACAATCCTTATCTTAAGGATACAATCCTGAGATATATAGAAGAAGAAAGACTTGCATTAAGACCCGAAGATATCGCACTAAAACGAGCAAAAGGTGAAGACCCTATACCTTATAAAGAAGTATTCGGATAAAGTACCCGCAAAAATACTGGCTGAATATAAAGAACCAGATAAATACCTGTGGGTAAATACGGATGACAAAGACCTCATCCCTATAAGAATTACTTTGCCCGACCCACCAGAATACCACCTCATAGACGGCTTTGGACTACCAGCAAAAGAACAATACTGGAGACCACCAAAATTGCCAAGAAAACTTAAAGAACTTCAAAAAAAATATGAGACCATTGATGAAATGTGGGACGAAATTGAAAAAAATAAAGATGTATATGAGGAGGAAATAAAATTTATAAAGAAACAATGGTACCATCGCCTCAACGGCTACTGGTTTTTTATCAATGGCAAACCTACATATATAGACGGATGGCACTACTTCTACTGTGCATGGTGGCATATAGACGTAGGACTACCGCAATACAGAGACAGAGATAGAAAATTCTTCATATTCGCACGATATATCTATAACGAAACAAAAACATTTAAATATACAGATGAATTTGGAAATGCTATCAAAGGAGATGATGATGAGTGGTACGAAATGATAGATACAGGAGGAAGAGTATTCTATGGATTTAATTACCCTAAACACCGTCGAGAAGGTGCTACTTATAAAGCCGAATGTATAAACTATGATATAATCACAACAAACATAGGTGCATGGGGAGGAATACAAAGTCAAGATGAGGCACAGGCAAGAAAATGCTTCATGAAACACCTTGTCTCACCATGGAGAAAACTACCATTCTTCTTTAAACCAAACTACGAAGGCTCAACAGCACCTAAATCAGAACTGTCATTCTCACCACCATCAAAAAGACTTTCATCAAAAGGCTCCCTGTTTGCATCTGAATACGGACTCGAAAGCATGATAAACTTTGAAGACTCGAAACCAACAGCCTATGATGGTGATAAATTATATTTCCACCATGACGACGAGGTGGGTAAACTGACAGAAGGTGTATCCTGCTGGGATAGACACCTTATAGTAAAAGAATGCCTTGTCATGGGTAGCGAAATAATAGGATTCACAATAAAAACATCTACCGTAGGAGAAATGGAAAAAGGAGGAGGAAGAGCATTTAAACACCAGTGCGAAATGAGTAACTTCTTCCAGAGAACACCTAACGGTCAAACACGCTCGGGACTTGCTACATTATTTATACCAGCATACGAGGGACTACAGGGATTTATTGATAAATACGGTCAGAGTGTTATTGACACACCTACAAAAGAACAAGCAGAATTCATTGGTCGTAATATCGGTGCTAAACAATATTTGCTTAACCGTCGTAAAGGATATCTCGATGCTGGTGATTTTGACGGTCTTGCCGAAGAAATAAGATTGTATCCTATGAAATTTACTGAATGTTTCCGCACAGCTACCAAATCTTCCGGATTTAACATGGCTAAACTCGAAAGCCGTATCGATGAACTAAGATTTAGCAGAAACCTGCCAGTCAGAGGAGATTTCCTGTGGAAAAATGAACGTTATGGCGAAGTAATATTTGTACCAAATAAGAATGGAAAATTTTTCGTATCCCAACAACTTGGTCCTGATGAAGCCAACAGACGATACTGGGATGAGACCACAGAAACATGGATGCCTGGAAATGCTTCATGGGGAGTGGCAGGAGCAGATCCGTTTAAATTTAATAAAACAGAAGGATACCGTAAATCAAAAGGAGCAGGAGCAGTAATAAGAAAAGCAAGATTGAAAAACGCAGACTTCTCTATGAAAAGAAAATTTGTCTGTACCTATGAAAATAGAACCTATGACAAACACGAATACGCAGACGATATGCTGCGTATGTGCCTGTATTACGGAGTGCCTATGTTCCCGGAAATAAACGTTGACCTCATCTGGGACTATTTTGAAACAAACGGATACGGTGGATTCTTACTCTATAAATATGATCCTAAAACAGGACAAATAAGCAAGACACCAGGAGCAAATACCAGCGAAAAAATAAAACAGGATATCTTTACCGAATTTATGAATTTTATAGAAAATGAAATAGACGAGGAAACACATATAGAAATACTTGAACAGTGCCGGGATATAAGCGGTCCGGAAGAAATGAAATTCTTTGACTTGTTTACTGCCGCAGGATATGCACTGCTTGGCACCCTATCATTGTATAATGAAATTATCGAAATAGAACAGGAAGAATTAGACCTTGGAAATTTTGTTAAAAAAAGAAAATATAATTAATAATTAATTTTTTATTTTTATGAAAATTTTGTAACCGAATGAGTGAAATTTCGGTAAATAATGTTTCAACGTACCAGAGCGGTAAATTCCCATTCCCATCGGATGATATTGATCCGAAATTGAAAAATGAAGAATGGGGACTTAAATTCTGTGAAGCCATATACTCTATGTACGTCACAGACAGATGCGGCATACCTTTTTCAAAAATAGCCGAAATGCAAGAATTGAGGAAATATGGCGCAGGAACACAGGATGTTGCCAAATACCAGAAAATACTATTAAGTGAAAATGAAAAAGGCGAACTGGAAGGATTCCTGAACGTGAACTGGGATATCTTTTCTGTTATGCCAAAATTTAAACATATAATTCAGGGTATTTTCGAGGAACAGGAACATTCTATTGTGGCTACTGCCATAGACCAGAAAAGTATTGAGGATAAACAGGCTGTTATACTTAGAAAATGGTTTAAGGCAAGATATAAGGATGTTATTAATGAGATACGACAGTTAGGAGGTTATGAACCACTTGATGAATGGTTGCCTGAAACAGCCCACGAATTGCAGATATACCAGACTATGGGAGGTATTAAACTTGCAAAAGAAACGGCAATTGAAGAAGCACTTAACTATACATTATATATATCAGACTGGAAGGAAGTTAAACGCAAAATCATAGACGACCTTGTTGACCTCGGTTGTGCAGCAGTAAAAGATTATACCGACCAATATACCAGAAAAGCTAAAATAAGATACGTTGACCCTGTAAACTTGATAATACAGTATTCACGACACTGGGATCATAGGAATTCTGAATATGCTGGTGAAATTATAAGCGAGAGTATATCAAATCTGAGAAAGAACACAAATCTTTCTGAAGAACAATTAAGAGGTATTGCAAGGGCATTCAACGGAGTAATGGGAAACCCGGTTATAAATTCATGGAATACGGAAGACCTTTTAATGTCAGGTGGAACATATATATATGATGAATTTCATATACCAGTACTTGATGCTGAATGGTTTTCAATAAATTCACGATACCGTACTACACGTATTAATGAACGAGGGGAGGAATTTACCTATGATTCAGAATGGGGTAAAGTATATAATAAGCCAAATCGCAAAACGGAGATTCATAAATATAAAACTGTTTACAGGTGTAAATGGATCATAGGGACAAACTTTGTTTATGACTTTGGTATCCAATATGATATACCTCGTCCCGGTAAGAAAGAAGTTGAACTCTCTTTTAAATTTTATAAAATATCAGGACGTTCAATGGTTAGCCTTGCTATCCCTAACCTTGACCAGATACAGCTTACATGGCTGAAATTACAGAATGCACTCGCAATGAGTTCAAATGCAGGTATAGCTGTTGAATATACTTCTTTACAGAATATGAAACTGGGCGGGGAAAAGATGGAACCCATTGATATCCTTGCCTTGCGTAGAGATACCGGAGACTTAATATATAAACTTACTACCCATACAGGACGACCAAACGTACCGGGAGGAATGAGACCGGTACAGGAATTGCAGGGTGGAATAGGACCACAATTGAATGAATTTATTCAGCTTTTTGAACTCAACCTCAACTTCATTCGTGAACTTACTGGAATAAACCAAATAGCTGACGCCTCGACACCTGATCCAAATCAGAGCGTGGGAGGAAGTAAACTGGCAGTTGCACAGACAATAAAAGCATTGCGCCCCATCTATTCAGGATATATAAGATTAAAAGAACTTGTTTGTCGTAGTTGTGCAATAAGAATACAAAATATTGTTGGTGTTGATAGTGAGGCATACAAGATATATATACCTGCTATTGGACAGGGAGGAGTGAAACTTCTTGATTTTGATTCGGAAAACATAGATGCAGATTATCATATAAAGATAGAAGCAAAACCCACCGAGGAAAGAAAACAGATTATCTTGCAGGCTGCAATGAATGCTATGCAACCTGACAGAGACGGATATGTCGGAATACAAATGGAAGATTTTCTGTTAATATTAAGAATGCTTGAAGATGGCAATCTTAAATTTGCAGAATATTACCTTTCATATCGTTCACAGCAGAATAAAGAACGCCAGCTCAGACTTCAGCGTGAAAATATGATGCTTGATGCACAGAATGCACAGCAGACGGCAATGTTGAAAGAACAAGAGGCAAGAAAAACAAAACAGTTTGAAACTGATGAGGCTATACGCCTTGAAATGGCTAAAGCTGACCTGGAAGATAGAAATAATCAAAGAGAATTTGAAAGAAAATTACAACTTAGTTTGTCAGAGAAAGAAAAAAATACTTTAACTAATAAATAATTTGTCATGGAACAGAAAAAGAATTTAAAAGGACATCCTGAATTAGAAGCCCTTATAGATGCACCAGGGCTTGATCCCAATGCTATTTTAAAACAGGTAGGACTGCTTGAAGATGAAGGCACTCACTCGCCAAATCCCGCCAATTCTCAAACAGGTGACTTCAAAGCAGATCAGGCTCAGAATCAGAATCAGACTTCAACCCTCAAACAGCCTTCTACGGATAGCAGTTCTACTTCTCAGCAAACCACTAAGCCTCCTGAACAGCAGGACGCTATCCTGAAAGAGATTTTCGGGGAACGTTTTAAGACTGTGGAAGAGGCTAAAAAAGCAAATATAGCCGGATTACTTGACGAATTGGAAAGCCTGAGACAGGCTAAATCCGATTTGGAAAAGAAACTCAGTGAAAAGCCTAAACACAATTTCGCTAATGACGAAATTGCACTTTTCAATGAGTTTGTTAAGGAAACCGGTATCAGAGATTATGGAGTTTTTCAAAAGATAAATTCTGTTGACCCGGCAAACATGGACCCCATGGATGCACTTGTCATCAGATATATCTTGAAAAACCCTTCATTCGCCGGTAAAGAAGCACAGGTTAAGAAATATTTCGAGAAGAAATATAATATTGACCCCGAACTGGTGAGTGAAGATGAACTCGAAATAAATAAAGTTGGCATGCAAGCCGAAGGCGAAAATGCCAAGATGGAGTTAAAGTCTTTGAAGGAAAAATTAAAAGTTCCTCAAAGTACTGTTAGTTCCGAACCTCAGAAAGAGCTGACGCCAGAAATGAAGGCAGAACTTGTTTCAAAGTGGAATGATGTTGGCAAAAGAGTCTCTGATGTCTTCAGTAAAATACCCATACCAATAAAAGGAACTGACAGTCCCGTTGTGTCTTATGCATTGTCAGAGGACGAACGTCGGGAAATTGAAAAGTTCGTTACTGACTATGCCTTAGAGAACCGTATGGAACTCAATGAGGCAAATGTTAATCTTGTAGGTCGGATAGTCTATGGACAGATAATTTTGGGTAAATTACCGGAGATAGTGCATTCCGTTTTTGAGAAGGCACGACAGATGACTGAAAAGGAGATTCATAACCTTTATACCAATCCTTCCACACAAAGAAATAAAGACCTGCCAGAAAATACAGTGGTAGTTCCGGATGAGTTAAAAGCCGAGCAAGAACTCTTTGAAAAAGAGATGGGACTGCTTGGATGAAAAACTGCAAGAGGTGTATATAATGTTTAATTTTAAAATTTTACTACAATGACACCAGATGCAATAGCGCAGATATACGCCTCAGAAATTGTTTCCGGATTTGATATTTATAAACCGGAAAAACTTAATGTTCTTTTTAATAGATATGGAGACCAGGGACTGAGTTATTTTCAAATCCTTCGTTCAATGGGATTTGAAGAACCGGTCTCACAGGATACCTACGGGCATTATGAAGAAAACAGGATTCATGAGATATGTATTGTTAATGCTAACGTTTCACAGCCATCACAGGGGGCTGACATATCTTTTACCCTTTCTCCTGATTCTCTCGATGCAAATAACAACTTCTATGTAAGAAAGTGGGATATAATCCTCTTTCCAAATGAAGTTACAGGTTCTGTGGTTAATATTGACGTATCAACCCCCTCGGCACCTGTTATTACTTGCCGCCTGAATGATAGTACTGAGAGATTCCCAGCACTGACAGCTGGACAAGAACTTGTGATATTCACCAATGCCTTCTCGGAAGGTTCCGGACAGCCAACCGGGGCTATCCGTGGAGTCTGGGAATATACTAATGATTGCCAGATCATCAAAGAGACTATTGGTGTAACAGGTTCAGAAATGACAAACCAGACATGGATTGAGCTGACTTCTGCTGGTTTTAAAACTCCAGGATACTATTTCCTTGGACAGGTAGATATTGATTACAGAATGTCTCTCAGAATAGATGGCGCACTTCTTTGGGGTAAAAGAACTGTGAATACCAACCTTGTGGATTCAGTTACAGGAAGAAGGATTAAGACTACTGAAGGTCTTATCCCCTATATTCGCAGGGTGGGCAATGAACAGACTTATACCTCAGGTTCATTTAGCGTCACAGAATTTGACGAAATGGATCGCACTCTTGACAGAGAACATGCAGGTAATTATATTCTTGGGCTTCTTGGTATTCAGCTTCATCAGGATATTGAGAATGCACTTGTTAGTTACTTTGCAAATACCAATATCCAGTATGCAAGACAGACAGTTAATGAGGCACTCTTTAATAATAATGAGTCTCTTGCTGCTTCAGTCAATTTCAAATATCTGGTAAAAAGCGAAAGAACATTCCTCTTTAAGAGGATGGCTGTTCTTTCTCATCCGAAACTATATGGTGCTACCGGTTATGAAGGACCGAAACTTGGTATTTTTATGCCTATAAACAAGAAGAAAGACCCTGTTTCTGGCAATATGGTTCCTTCTATAGGAGTACGATATAAGGCACTCGGAAAATATTCCAGAAGGATGGAAGTTTGGCAGGTAGGTGGAGCAGGTGAGGGACTTAAAGTGACCGATATAGATGCACAGAATACTTATCAGCGTTGTCATATCGGAGCACACTTCAGAGGAGGTAACCAGTTTGTCCTGCTTGAGACATAAAAATTTTTATTACATGGTGGGGATAGCCTCATCCCCACCATATTTTTAACTAAACTTAAAACTTAATGCCATGATTTACAAAAATGATGAACATTACAAACTTACAGCAGAAGATATTCGCCTGATAAGGGCACGTTTCCCCAAGTTTCCGGTACGATTAATATATCCGGAAGAAAGAGTTAGACCACCACAGGTACCATCTAATATTTTACCTGATAAACCTAACTCAATATCTTTCCCGTTGAGAGCAGTTGTAAAAACACCGACAGGCACTGATGTATGGATATATGCTGAAAATAGATTGATAGATAATCATGGAAGATATATCTATACACCACATAATTTTATTCTTTTTGGAACTGCCATTCTACAAGAGAATGATATGGAGTTAATATGGTATCTTTATACTAAGTGTCCTTTTGTAGAAGGCGGACTTAATTTTCAGGGTAAAGCTAAAGCGACTTTTGAAGACCTTGTTTCTAAGGCAGAAGAGAAAGCGAGACGTGAGGCTGCCATAACCGACGTGAAGGCATTAATCTATTCTACGAAACTTGGACTGCCAGAGAACAAGTTAAGGCAGATAGCAAAAGCACTGTTTATCCCAGACGTTGACGAGATGACATTTTCACAGGTTAAAGTGGCTATTGAACAGGAAATAATGCGTAGTAAAGACGGCGTGTTCAAATTTATGAATATGATTGATAGCGAAGAACACGTTAAGATACGCACCTTAATACAGGAAGCAATTGACAGGAAATTTATAAAATTTGTGCCTTCTAAACGTTCATGGGTTTGGGTAGCAGAACCGGGTAAAAAGAATGAAGAGATATGCGAGATAACTATTGGCACAGATCCTTACGAAGCCTTAATGGATTTGTATAAAGGAAATGCTAAATTTGCCAATAGATTACATGCTTTACTTAAAGGGAAAAAGGTAGTATTGGCTCAAGGAGCAGATGAACCATTAAACGATGAAGAACCAGAATAAGAATGGCTGAGATCATCACCACATTTGATTTACAAGGCACAACAACAAAAAAAGTATGGGTTGAGGATAATATAAATTACGATGGGTTAGAATGGAATATAAATGACGTTGTGTGTGTCCTGACCTGTATCGGTCCCGGTGGTGTATTTTATGATAATGATAACTTTGAAGACCCTGACATAATTCCCGCTCAATCGAGAAATAGTATAAAAATAATTACTATTCCTCTTGATCCGGAAACAGATTATACACATCCTTTAAAAGGAAATTATACAATAAAACTTACTGCAAAGAATCTTTCAACCAATCAGCAGTATGAAGTATTAAAGGTTTATAGTTTTCAGTTTGAAGTACCGAATATTATTGCCAAAATATCTTCTGGTCCCTATACGGGGAAATTAAAATCTGAAGATATAACTGATTATGGAGATAACATATTTTCTTTGACACGGGAGCACAGGATAAAATATCCTGTTCAACTTGATCCGCCAATAGATGATATTGTAAGCAGTGATGCATTAATTGAGGTAACACCTATATATACAAACCTTTGGAAGATAATCATTTCTACTTCAGTAATTTATCACAATCCTGATGAGCTGGTAATATTATGGAGTGGAAGTAAAACATTTGAAGAATATGTCTTTGGTCGTAGTATTATTGACATGGCTGATACTATTGACTTAATGAGGCAGATATATTCTGACACAAGTTCATGTCGTATAGGTAATCAGGAGGCAGCACAGAAAAGACTTGTTATTATAAATACTGCTTGGCACCTGCTGAATCAGGCATATATGCTTACGGGCGATGAGGAGGAATGCGATCGTTTATATGAAATTATTCAGAATGAGGTTCAGTATTCTGGTGCAGGCTTACCTGACTCTAATATTTCTGAACTTGTTGTGCCAGTTCCCCCGTTTCAGGGAGGAGGAATAAGTGAATCGTATGAGTTTGAAAATGGATTAACAGAATCATTGGGAGTTGTAAAACTTGGCGGGAGTCTTGTTGAAAATACAGTGATAAATACAATTGATAAAGAATTTAAGATAACATCTACTTATGGAGGTTATTCGTTTTCATTTATTTTAAAAAATAACAACGGTATAGAATTAAACCATTCTACGGCAAATACACAGGGGAAAATAATAATAAAAAATGATAACATTTCTCTTGAATATAATGACCTCATCACGCAAGCAAATAGCAGAAAGTATTATATTAATTCTTCAGGGTTGGTAGAGGCTGATGATTATCGTTCGACTTATTCAGCAAGGAGTCTTATTTCAAAACAGTATTTTGATGCCAATAATAATTGGGGTAATCAGGTAGTAATAACAGATAATACTCTTGAAGGTAATGGCACCAATTCTTCACCGTTAAAAGTAAAAAATCCTTTTCCTGGATTTTCTACCTTACAACAGGATTATGGATATATTGAGCCGACACATTCTTTTAGTGAGATAACAAATAAACCAACTACATTAGCCGGGTATGGTATAACTGATGCAGTAACAATGTTTACTCAGCTGACTGATACACCTAATTCTTATGTAGGACATGGAGGCAAATTTGTTAAAGTAAAGAATTCTGCTGACGGGCTTGAGTTTGTTTCTTCTGCCGGATTTGTACCGGATACTGGTGGCACCTTTACCGGACAGGTGACTATTAATACAAGTAATGATTATCCGTTATTATTGAGACAGTCTGGCGTAGGAGGCAATAGTGGTGTACCAGAAGCCGGGAAAAATGTCATAGGTTTTCAGGACGGAGATAGTGACTATCAGGGAGAGGCAGGTATTGATGCAAGCGGCAATTTCTATTTGGATACCTTTGTGGCAGGTGCCAAAATCGTGTTAAAGAAGAATATTGAAGTGCAAGGTAATATAATAGTAACAGGCACAGTGGACGGCACTGACTTATCAGTATGGAAGACGGAATATGATCAAAAATCCCCAAATTGGGATGAAGCGTATTCATGGGGGGATCATGCCGGTTTGTATCAACCTGTTGATGAAGATTTGACTGCCATAGCCTCACTTGGATTTACACAATCAGCCTTATTGCGAAAAACAGGTGTAAATACATGGACACTTGACACAAACGTATATGCTACGGAACAATATGTTCTTGAACATATAATTTCAGATCATGGTAGTCTTTCTGGCTTATCAGATGATGATCATCCTCAATATGCTCTTGCTGATGGTAGCAGGTGTGTATTCTATATACCTTACGGTGTAAAACAGACAGGTGTTGCAGGTGTAGTGGGACAAATGTCTATTTCTGATGATTATCTTTTTATATGTGTTGTTGGTGGAGGTGCCGGAGTTGCTATTTGGAAGAAAATACCGCTTGTACAAACATAAAAGATGGCACAGTATGATATAATATTAAATCAGAATATTGCTTCCAGTGGGGCAGAGTTCGTTGAGAGACTTATTACTGCCGACAAAGGCTGTCTTATCACTTTTAATTCGTCTAAAGTACCTGTAATGCTTCCACCGGGAGGGGATGGCTGTACTTTAATAAGTGACAGCACCTCAGCTTATGGTATAAGATGGACGACAGCTGCTGTAATGCACGAACAAAATACAGATACAGGAACGACTTCTTCAATATTTAAAATTGATAGCGATGGCAATGGCATCGAACTTACAGCCGAGACTAATGAGAGATTTGCTATTAAACAGAACGGAGGAGATTATTATGCTGATTTGCGTATAAGAGATATTTTTCTTGATAATATAAATTTGGCAGGAAGTTCCTATCGCAATACTGTGATAGGCGATGGTAAGGGAAAATCAATATTGTCTATTTATCCGACTGATGTAAAGACATATTTTACAATTAGTGGTCTAAGTGGACCACAGGTGCAGGTAGATTTTTACAATTCAATAGTAAATATTTTCGGACCGCTGAGAGTTACTTCTGTAACATATTTTGACGACAGAGTTGTTATTGGAAGTTTATCTCCGCCTTCGAGTTCAGTTGCTCTTGAAATTGCCTCTAAGAAGGCTTTTCTTGCACCGAGATTGACTACTTCAGAGAGATTGGCTCTTTCACCTATAGAAGGTATGATAGTTTATGATACTACACTTAAATTGTTTTATGGATATCAAAACGGACAATGGTATTATTTTCAGAGAAGTACATAAAATTATATGGCTCAATATGATGTTATATTAACTCAGAATGTTGCTGAGAGTGGCAGTGAATATGTAGAAAGATTTATTCCTTTTACAAAAGGTATAATTATTTCTGCAAATTCTTTAAATCAACCAGTTGTTCTTGCTCCTGGCACTAATGGATATTTTTTAAAGAGAGATGACACTCAGGAATGTGGTCTTGCATGGGTGCCAGTACCTGCACCTGTGGATTCACCATTGCTTGATTGGGATAGTAATAATAATTATTATAATGCTTATGCTTCAGGCAATAAGGCAAATGGAAGGTTTTATTATGGCAATATTGATCCAACGGGGACACAGCGTTTAAATTATGATGGTTATTTTTATGCGACGGCTTTGTATAGTGGTAATTTGCCTGTACTTGCAGGTACCGGAACGGAAAAACAAATTGCTTATTGGAGCGGGACAAGTTCTTTGACAGGTAATAATTATTTTATTTATGATAATGGAAATGTTAAGTTATCCGAGGGGAATATTCTTCTTTTAACAAAAGGAAAAGTATATGGTTTTTCTTCATCAGATACTGGATTTTATGAAGATTCTTATGGGAATATTATATTGAAATTGAATTCTGATAGTTATTTTAAATGGAACTCAGACGGATTTCATGTAGATCATATAGAGGAACTGACTTTATCTCACGGGGTGGTATTCAATAACAGCGTTTTAATTGGTTCTGACGCTACAACTACAGGTGTACAATTTCTTTATCCAGAGCCAAGGTTAAGATTGGTAAATAATGTTGCAGGAGTTACCGATCTTATGCCAGGCGTTACCGATAGTAGTTCTGCCGTTGCTTATTATTTTGGCACAATAAATTCTCTTACAACGCAAGGGGCGAAACTTGCAGCATTTTATAATAGTGGCAATGAAAGATTTTATATTGACAAGGACGGATATATTGGAACACCTGATGGTATTCAAAGACACTTTAAGATTTCGGCAGGGAATGCCATAGGAGGTTCAGGAACTGATGCAGGGGACTTAATACTGAAGGCTGGCGATGCAATAAATGGAGATTCAAATTCTAATTATGGAACTATTTATTTAATTCCAGGTAGTCCGTATAACAATTATGGAGCAAATTTATATTTAGGTCACGACACATTATTTAATGGCTCATATATTACTTTGAGGACTGCAGGCACTGCTTCAGATGTTAGTATGTCTATAATTCCAAAAGGTTCAGGGACAATTTTATTACAATCATCTTCAACTATAAGTGTATATGCAGAAAATTATTTAAGTCTCAATAATTTTCTAAGATTATATACTTCTCCTAAAATTGTGCAGTTTTATGGGTGTGATGGGATTATCGCAGGGGCAGATGATAATGTTGGATTTGATTTGACAGTAAGAGGAGGAAGTTCTGCTCAGAATAATATTGCGGGAGGTGATGTTTATATTTATGGAGGAAATCCTGGGACTGGAGGAATAAGAGGTAATATATATTTTGGAGATGGTTCAAATGGTTATCTGCCTGCTAAAACAAATGAAACTAATGTAGTTTATTATGACCAATCTACAGGGAAATTGAGTTATGGTTCAGTGTCAGGCGGGGGCATGGTGTATCCAGGTGCAGGTATTGCTGTTTCTACAGGTTCTGCTTGGGGTACTTCATTACAATTATCAACTACAGGAGATCGTTGGGGCGTATTGCCATTTGTT